>CAJOKK010000065.1 GCA_905235165.1 uncultured Atopobiaceae bacterium
GGCCCGCCGACCCGCCGAACGCGTCAGCTCTTCGGGGTCGTCACTCTCTGGCGCTTCCTGAGCCAAACGCGTTCGGTAGTAGTTGAGCGCACGCAGGCGCGCGTACTCGAACTTCCAGGCATTCACAGAGGCATAGTTTGGGTTGCTCGTACCGCTTAAGCCCGCAAGCGTCTGGGCACGACTTCTCATGCAGAGAGGATCGTCCACGCAGTCAGCACGCCAGGCACGGAGCTTCGCCTCGTTTGCCTGCTCAAGAGCTTGTTCCTTCTTGGCGGTTGCCTCGCGAAGCTCCTCGGCCGACTCCTCTATGTCGCTGCCATCAACGCCGTCTTCGAGAAAGGACCAGTCAGTCTCGGATGTCCTCGGATGTCTGCGGAAAGGGAACGGCAAAGCCCACGTACTCCGTATCGCCGCAGTTGGCCGAGACGCAGGAGGCAGAGTTGGCCATCACGATCGCAGGGAGGGCTCGCTCGAGCTGGGACAGGCCCTTCGCTGCCGAAGTCGCGAAGCGATTGCGCGCGTTGAGGATGTCGTGGCCCGACTTCATGATCTGGGGAGCCGCCGACTGAACGTAGGGAATCGCCGAGACGACCAAGCCCGTGCCAAGCACCATGATCCCGGCAAGCCCCATGGTGACGACGCAGGCATCGCTGACTTGGCTCACGGTCGAGAAGGCGGCGACACTGTTTGACCCAGCAAGGGCAGCCGCATCGGCTATCTCTTGGACCTCGGCCGATCGGGCCATCGCCCATCCGGAGGCGGCTGCCGAGAAGACGAGCGTCAGGCTCACCAGCAAGGCAACGGCCATCGCCACCGTGGTATAGCCACCTTCGTCATCCACAAAAGTCGAAAGCGACAACAGACCCCTCCGCCCGTCGTTATCCCCACATGCTCTGCCACTCGGCATAGCTTCCTCCCAACCACGCAGGTCTCACCCGCTCCGTCACCGACACATCAACGACCACCAGGTTTCCCTCGCTCCTTCCGAGGGCTCGAGCCGAAATACCCAGCAGGGGCAAGGGTCGAAGTCTCCCTTCCACCGAAACGCTGACCGTCTGGGCACCCTGTGCGTAGTCAAGCGTGATGTCCCAATCGTCTCTGCCACCCACATGGAAGATCGAGACTTCGGGAACCGCCTGCAGACGACGCAGGACGAACTCCTTCGCCGCCCGTTCGTCAGAGCCCTCAGCCGTCGCAAGCACCCGAGCGCACTCCGATGCCGCAGAGCGCATGACCATGCGCGTATAGAGAAGGCAGGCTGGTTGGGTCAAAAGGCCAAGGAGCAACATCACGGTTGGAATGAGCACCGCCGCCTCGACGCTTGCCTGCCCGCAGGTCAATCGAGCGGGTTTGCCCAACGGCTCTCGGCAGCTAGTACAAGCTGACATCCTGCACCGACCCCACATCGCCCCTTGCCGAAAGCTCATGCGAGAGCGACTCGGTGCACAGCCTCAGCAACACACCGTCACGCGCTCCATGCCAAATCGCCCCCAAGCCCACGATGCTCGCCATAAAGGCAAAGACAATCAGCGCGTACTCAACCGTCGATTGGCCGCGCTCTCCCCATTCGCCGGCAAGGGTCTTTCTCAAGGCGTCCATCTATAGACCTTCTTCCTCAAGGGCAGACAGCCCCTTCTCCCATGCCTTCGCGTCCATGCGAATCGTGAAGACCTCGCTCGACCCCTCCTCATCGAGGGCACGTACCACCTGGATCTCAACCCAATCACCTCCTTGCACCAAGCAGGACCACACCTGGCCGTTGAGGTCGAGGTAGCCCGCCTTCACGAGCAGGCAATCCCGTGCGGCCTCATGGCTCGTCAGAATCTCGATGGCCGCCTCGGGAACTGGCAGGCTCATACGACTTCGCGTGACCTCCTGCGAGACGAGCTCGCCCACCTCGGAGCCCAGCAGCCCCTCGACGGCATTGAGCCCTGCCTGAGGCAAGACGGCGCCGGTGTCATCCGTCACAGAAACAGAAGCGCTCACATCACTCGATGTCGCGACGCCCCTCCCCTCGTCAAGCACCGGCAGCCATCCTCTGCCACAAGCGAGGAGGAGCACGAGCAGCGAGACAATGGCGAGCAGGCGTTTCCCGGGCACACGGCGCCGCCAAGTCCTCATCTACAGCGATCCAAATCCGTTGGAGATGGCGTCCCACAGCTCCTGGACCTTGCCCCTGAACGTCACGATCGACAGGATCGCTATCACCACGAGCACACCCACGAGAATCGCGTACTCCGTGGTTCCCTGTCCCGACTCATCGTGGGCAAGGCGCCGAAGCGTCGCCGCCGGAACGCAGGCAAGCCACGCCTCCATATGCCGATACCGATCACCCATGCAAACCACCCCTTTCGTCCAAACCCTCCTCAGCAGAGGGCACCTACCTAGCCAAAGGAAAGTGATGATCCCAGGAGCGGACCCAAGATCGAGAGGAGCATCGCCGGAACGATGAGGGTTCCCAGGGGAATCAGCATCTTGACGGGAACGCGCTCAATCTCTGCCTCCAGCTCCGAACGCTGCTCGTCACGAATCGCATCAGCCTGCTGTTCGAGCGCCTCGGCAAGCGGGGAGCCAAAGGTGAGCGCCTGCGTCACCGCACCAGCAAAACGCGAGAGCGCAGCAACGTCGAGCCTTTTGGCGAGTTCCTCGAGCGCCTCCCCACGCCCGCGTATTCCCAAGCGCCAGCTCAGCATGGCCTCAGAAAAGGCACCGGCCAGATTGGTGCGGTAACGCTGGCAATAGAGCTCAAGCGAGGCATCAAAGGAAAGCCCCGAGGCAAGCCCGAGCGTCACGACGTCAAGCAGGGCGGGCAGCTCACGCAAGGCGCAAGATCGCTGCGCCGCCTGCCTCGAGGCCTCCTGGGCCGCCCTCACCATCGGCAGTTGTCGCAGCAACCCAAACAGAGACGTCCACGCGGCTCCAGCTCCATGGGCCTCTCCCCCTTCACCTGCTGGCAAGCCGCTGCCACGCAGCAAAGTGAACACGGCCACGAAGACAATCATCGCCTCGCACAGCAAGGGCAAAAAGATACCGGTGCCCATCACAGGACCCCCTTCATGAGATGACGAATGATCACGAGCGCGCAGACATCCATGACAGCCGCGACCAAAAGGCACAGGGCGCCCGGGCCAGTCATCACGCCCCGTTGGAAGTCAGGAGAGATGAGCGAGAGCCCACCCACCATAACGACGGGCAGAAGCGCGACGATGCGAACCGAGAGGCGAACTTGGGCAGTCTTGACCGAGAGCAGCCGCTCGAATTCGCCCTGACGCTCGACGAGGGCGGCCGAGCGCTGAAAGAGGCCGCGAAGGGGGCTTCCGGTTCTCTGGGAGATGAGCAGCGCCGTGGCAATGAGTTCCACACCCGGAGCATCGAGGTCATTCACGAGCTCCGAAAGCGCCTCTTGTGCAGACGAACCGCAACGCAGCTTGAGCGCAGCCGTTCGAAAGGCCTCGCCCGCCGGACCTCCCTCATGGGCACCCACATACTCGACCGCCTGGGCAAGGGTCTCACCCGAGCCCATGGCCATCGCGAGGGTCCGAAAGACATCAGGCATCTGTCCTGACAGTTCCTTGCTACGCCGTCGCTCGTCAGAGCTGTCGAGCAGATAGAGACCGATGGCCCATGCTGCGAGTGGTGCCATGACGCCCAAGGGCGAATGCGCCCACAGCACGCCCAGCGCCAGAGAGCTCAAGGCTGCCGCCATGAGCGCACCGCAGCACTCTTCGCGCGCAAGGATGTGCCCATGGCTGCGCGACCAGCTCGACATGCGATCACACGCGTGTGCCACCTGCTTGCATTCAAGCAGGTCATAGACGATGGAAAGGCTGGCAAGCCAGTGCAGGCAGCGCTGGGCGAAGTGAAGCGACCGGATGACGAGCGCACGCGTTGTCGGACCATTCCTGCTCAACCCAGCGATGCCCACAAAGCCCGAAATCCATGCCAGGGCAACGCAGCTTATGAGACGCGTCGCCTCCATCGCTTCACCTCCTCGCCTTCAAGCAGCCCCAGTTCGATACCACGGCCCACAAAGTCAGGCTCTTGCACGAGCGTCCATCGGCAGCTCCCCATGTCGAAGGAGACGCACTCCGACAGCTCGACGCCTCCTCCTGAGGCACGTCCCACCTGCGAGAGCGACGTGATCCTCCTCGTGCCATCGGCAAGGCGAGCCGACATCACCACGAGGTCAAGCGCGCTGGCTATCTGCTCCTCAATGATGTCGGTGGGCAGGTCCATGCCGAAGCGCGCCATCAGCACCAGGCGCATAATCGCCTCGTCGGGCGTACCCGCATGCAGCGTCGTCAGCGAGCCGTCATGGCCGGTATTCATCGCCTGCAGCATGTCGATTGCCTCGGCGCCTCGCACCTCGCCGACGACGATTCGGTCAGGGCGCATGCGCAAGGCGTTCTTCACCAAGTCGCGAATCGTGATCTCGCCCGTCCCCTCGATTGACGCCTCCCGAGCCTCAAGGCGCACGACGTCAGGATGTCCCTCAAAGCGCAGCTCGGCAGAATCTTCGATGGTGACGATGCGCTCGGTATGGGGAATCTCGCTCGAGAGCGCATTGAGCAGGGTCGTCTTTCCCGAGCCCGTACCTCCAGCCACCGCGATGTCCTTACGCATTCGCACCGCCCAAGAGAGCAGGGTCGCATACCATTTCGGCAAGGCGCCGAGGCCTATGAGCCCATCAAGGGTCGATATGCGATTCGAGAACTTCCTAATGGTTACGGACGGGCCATCGATCGCGATGGGCTGCGCCACCGCATTCACGCGGTCACCGTTGGCCAGACGCGCGTTGACGATGGGGCTTGCCCGGTCAAGGCGACGCCCAAGAGGTGCCAAGATGCGGTCAAGCACCATGAGGATCTGCTCGGGCGTCTCGAAGGCTGCAGGCGCTTGATGGATGACGCCCGCACGCTCAAAGAGAAGAGCCGAGCAGCCATTCACCATGATCTCGGTCACCGTGTCGTCATCAAGCAGCGACTGGATGGGCCCCAAGCCACACACCTCGTCGAGCACTCGAGAGATGAGCTGCTCGCGAGAAGCCGCATCGAGCCCCGCATAGGCCGGGGCATTGGTAATGGCCTGACAGGCAATCTGCAGCTCACGGCGGGCAGCGGACGTGTCGTCCGACGAGACGAGCGCAGCGACGGTAGAGATGCCCAATCGCTCAACCATCTCGAGGCGAAGCGTCCCGCTCAAGGCATGGACCTCGGGCGAGACGAGCTCATCGACTTCAGAGCCCGTGCGCTCCTCCCGCTCCCTCACACGCTCCAGGACCGACATCATGCCACCTCCCGACGGCGAGCGCGACGACCCCGACCCCGACGAGAACGACGCTCCCCTATCGCATGGCGGGCCCGCTCGTCATCAGGCAGGCAACCCATTTCGCTCAGCTGAGACGCGAGCATCGCTGCAACGCCTCGGACGCTCTCGCCTCCCAACTCTACAAGCTCGCTCGCGTTTCCCGCAGCAAGCAGATCTCGCAGCTCATCGCCACCGTCCGGAACTCGATAGGCCCGCGCGCTCTCGAGCCCCATCTCGGCCAAGGGCGGGAAGGGCGTATTGACCAGGCGAGGTGCGCATCCGTTCTCCACGCGCACGATACGCGTCCGCGCCACCCCCAGTCGCACGGCAAGGGCGCTCGTCCGGGCGAGGTAAGAGATGGCAGAGGGAGACTCGTCATGCACCAGCACGAGGCGATCGGCCATCTGCATCGCCTGCGCAACCGCATCGGTACAGGTGCTCGACGTGTCAACCACCACAAGGTCGGCATTGTCACGCAGCACCGTGAGCAAGCCCCCTGCGTAGGGCATGGCACGTTCGGCAAGCTCGGGCCGCTCGCAGGGGCCCCAGAGCGTCACGCCCTCTGCCGCAGAGACGCCGCTGCTCGCGATCTCGTCTTTGTCGAGCGCTCCCTTGATGACACAGGTCGTGAGGTCTCGCCAGGTGCCAACGCCAAAGAAGGAGGGGAGGTTGCCACAGGCAAAATCGAGGTCGCACAGGGCAACACGCATGCCCCACTGCCCCGCAAGCGCTGCCACCATCGCACTCAGGGCGCTCTTCCCCACCCCTCCACGTCCCGAGGCAAAGACGATAACGGGGGCCTTCCTTGTGGTTTCTTCGGTAAGGTTGGTGATCTCCCTAGCTTCCTGGGGGCGCTCATCCGCCAGCAACTCGTCAAAGATCAGGTCGTCAACGTCAATGACTCGACTGATGTTTGCCTCGGCAGCACGAGCACGCAGTGACTCCGTAACGAAGCGCGACACCAGCACCACCTCACGGGCACGATGGTCTGACGCAATCGCCGCAGCGAGGTTGACATCCGACACCCCCTCGTGGCTCAGGCCTACGATGGCCCCGACCTTTCCCGGATCCCCATCGCGAAAGCGACGCCTGATATCGGCGGCGTCTTTGGCAAACACCAGATGCCCCATCGGGTTCACCTCCCGAAGTGCCCGTTCCAGGTCATCCCTCGAATCGTCTGCCGTAAAACCGATCCACTCGTGCGTCATGACGTGGCCCCCTTCTCCTGCGTCTTATCCGGCTTCACCTCAACCGGCGCCGCAGGGTCCTTCGATGCCTTCGCAGTCTCCTCGTCCGTCTCCTTCTCATCACCCTTGCCATCCTTCGCATCCTGCGGAGACGGCATGACAAGTCGAAGGTCACTCGAGGCGCTTGCAGACAAGATCAGTGGAACGTCAGCCGGAGGAACGGCGAGCGTCAACTGCGCGGCTGAGCCGTAGGCGCTCTGGGACGGGGTGGCGAGCACCGTACACGAGGCGCTAATCAGGTTGCTGCCCTCCCCCGTCACCTCATAGGCAGAAAGCGTTACGCCCTGGGCCACATCGCGCGGCACGCCAAGGCGATCGGTCACGGGAACGGTCACGGCAACGCGACCTGCCGGCACCTCTGCCATCGTGGACGCATCGCGAAAGGTCACGTCCGTCAGGGGAACGCCTTTGGGGGCGGCGTTTCCCACCTCTTTGCCCAAGACCTCATCAAGGCTGGTGATGGCACCCTCCGGCGCGAGGTCTACGAGCCATTCGCGCGTCGTGACGTTGCCCTGCGTTGCCACATCACCTTTCTCGAGGCGCTCGGTTGAGACGACGAGCGTCACGACCTCCCCGCCATAGCGGGCCAAGACCTCGGAGCGAGCCTGGTCGGCTTCGCTGCGCACCCGATCGGCATACTGAAAGCAGATGAGGGCCGCCAAGACGGCGCATGCCGTCGAGAAGATGATTCGAAATCGCAAAGACATCCGCCGCTCCTGTCCCCGTTGCTGAAGACCCTCAGGTCTACGTAGGGAAGATTCTGGAGCAGCACAAGGCCTCTACCTTGGCTTTTCTCAACTCGACTGACAGATAGCTGGCAGTAAGCTGACAAGAGGCTGCAGACTTTTCAACAATGGCCAGCGAGGGGATGTTGAAAGCTTCATCGTGTAAAGACACATGAGAACGTTCGCCTCGCGCAGAGGCTCATAATTCATACACAGGCCAGCAGGCGCCACAGAGACGGACAAAGAGCGCAAAAGGGCTTCTCAACTGCACCTTAGGGGCTAGATTACGACGTCTGGATCAAGTGTCGTGGCGCTCTGGCGCATCTCGTGCGCAAGCGCAAGGTAGGTTTCAAGTCGCACCGAGGAGAACGACCCCGAATCAAACTGGGCGCGAACTTCGCAGCCCGGTTCATGGGTATGGGTGCAGTCGCGGAAGCGGCAGCCACATGCGGCATCGGCAATCTCGGGAAAGACCAGCGCGAGGCCACGTTCGTGACCCACCATAGGAAGGCTTCTCAGGCCCGGCTCATCAACAATCACGCCCGCACCGGGCAGCTTCACCATGCGACGCGCCACCGTCGTATGCCTACCGGCATCATCGCGTTCGCGCACTGCGCCCGTCTCGAGCTCGTTTCGTCCAAGCAGCCCATTCAGCAGGGTTGACTTACCCGCGCCCGACTCACCCAACATGATGGCAACGGTGCCCGTGGGCACCAGCGAACGAACGCCCTCCTTGCCCCATCGCGCACCGCATTCCCGCACGACGTCCATCTTGGCCTCAGCCTCGTCGGATAGCTGAGAGGCCGTAACGGCAATCACCACATCGTCACCGAGCACCTCGCGCATCTGCAGGATGTCTTGCCTCAAAACCTCGTTAGAGGCGCGGTCGGCCTTGGTGAGAATGACGGCGATCCCTGCCGCGCAGTCACGCGCGATGACCGCCGAACGCGCAACGCGCTCACACGACACCGGCTCGGGGCCGAGCGCCTGAATCACGAGGACGACGTGAATCACGAGGACGACGCCCACGTTGGCAGCGAGCGTCTGCCGCTCGCCACGAGCCCCTCCCTTCCAGCGCGCGATATCGCTCTCGCGCGGAAGGATCTCCTCGATAAGGCCCATCTCATGGCCGCTCGGCCGACGCGCGCAAACCCAGTCGCCCACGGCCGCGCGGGAGAAGTCACCCTTGGTCAGGCGCGCGGAAAACTCCGCTCGAAAGGTCGCGTCCTTGGTGACGATGGCAGGAAAGCCACGGTCGAGCCTGACCACGCAGCCAAGCGCAAGCTCCTCTGGCGCGGCGCCGGCTTCGACGGCACGCACGCATGCCTCGTCAAAGGCCACACGCTGTCGCTCGCTGGGAGCGAGGTCCTCAAAGGAGGGAAGCGCCGTCAAGGTAGAAAGCGCCGGCAACGCATCTGCTGCCCGATCAGAGCGGACCTCGCGCGTGCGACGCGCCTTTGCCTTCTTTGCCATCGAAGCCTCGCAATTCTCCCTACCGACGTGTATCCATGATAACGGCTGCGATGCGAATCGGCTTGACGACCTTGCTCCTTTACGCTGGCGCGAAAACGCACCTGCACGCGGTTCCTCAAGGCTTGGGCGAACAGCCTACCCGCGACAGGCACAAGAAAACCCCCTCGAACCACCCCGTCTTCAGGAGGTTCGAGAGGGAGGGCTTCTCAAGCCAAAGAGCCTATCGTGTGTCTGCTACTTACCGAGGTGACGCATGATCGCCTTATAGAGCTCCACGATCGGGATGATCAGGAAGGCAAGGCCCATGGCGGTGAGATAGCTGCTCGTGCTGAGCTCGGCGAAGTCAAAGAAGGTCGAGAGCGGCGTCTCGATGACGACGTAGGTCAACACCAGAGCCAGGATGAAGGCACCCCAAGACCACAGGTTCTGCGTCGGCAGCTTGAAGATCGAGCCGCGACGGCTGCGCATGTTGAAGGAGTGGAACATCTCGACCATGGACAGGGTCAGGAAGGCCATCGTCATGCCCTCGAGGCCAGCGTGGCCATTGGAGACGACGTCGGCCAGGGAGACGCCGGCGTGGGAGAGGCCGATGAAGTAGGAGATGAGCGTCAGCACCGCGATGATCACGCCCTGGACGATCGTGTCAACGCCCATGCCGTTAGCGAAGATGCCGTCCTGCGCGGAACGCGGCTTGCGCTTCATGATATCGGGCTCAGCCGCCTCCATGCACATGGCAAGAGCCGGCAGGGAGTCGGTGATGAGGTTGATCCAGAGCAGGTGCGTGGGCTCGAGGATGGTGAACCCCACGAGCGAGGCAACGAAGACCGCCACGACCTCAGCCATGTTGGACGAGAGCAAGAACTGGATGCACTTGCGGATGTTGTCGTAGATGCGGCGACCCTCTTCGACCGCGCCGATGATGGTGGCGAAGTTGTCGTCAGCCAAGACCATGTCGGCCACGTTCTTGGTGACGTCGGTGCCGGTGATGCCCATGCCGATGCCGATGTCGGCACGCTTGATGGAGGGCGCGTCGTTCACGCCGTCACCGGTCATGGCAACGACCATGCCCTTCTTCTTCCAGGTGTCGACGATGCGGGTCTTGTGCTCAGGCTGGACGCGCGCGTAGGTACCAATCTCCTCGATGCGATTGAAGAAGTCCTCGTCGGAGATCTTGTCGAGCTCGGCGCCCGTGATGGCCTGGTCGCGACCCTCGATGATGTTGAGGTCCTTGGCGATGGCGACGGCGGTATCAACGTGGTCGCCGGTGATCATGACCACGCGCATACCGGCCTCGTGAGCTTCCTTGATGGCTGCCTTGACCTCGGGGCGAACCGGGTCGATCATGCCGCACAGGCCGACGAAGGTCATGTCCTTCTCGAGGTCTTCGGGAGCATAGCTGGCAGGCGCGGTCTTGCCGTAGTTGATGCGGGCGGCCGCCATGACGCGCAGGGCGTCGTCGGCCATGGCCTTGTTCTGCTCCATGATCTGGGCGCGCAGCTCGTCGGTCATGGGAACGTCGCCCTCGGCGGTATGGTACTTGCTGCAGCGCGCGAGCACGACATCGGGACCACCCTTGGTGTGCTGCACGTAGTCGCCCATCGGCGTGCGGTTGACGACCGACATCATCTTGCGGTTCGAGTCGAAGGGCGCCTCGCCGGCACGCGGGTTCGCGCTATCGAGGTCTCCAGAGAGGAAGCCGCACTTCGCGGCGTCGGCGACAAGGGCAGCCTCGGTGGGCTCGCCCACGGCCTCCTGGGCACTGACGTCCCACTTGGCATCACAGCACAGGGCCATGCAGCGCACGAGGCGGTCGATGTCTTCGGTGTAGTGCTTCACGACGGTCATGCGGTTCTGGGTGAGCGTGCCAGTCTTGTCGGAGCAGATGATCTGCGTGCAGCCCAAGGTCTCGACGGCGCTCATCTTGCGAACGATGGCGTTGCGCTTGCTCATCTTGGTGACGCCGATGGAAAGCGCGATGGTCACGACGGCAACAAGGCCCTCGGGAATGGCCGCAACCGCCAGCGACACAGCCACCATGAAGGTGTCGAGAACGAGGTCGAGGTCACTGAAGAAGGCAAGGCCACCCTTCTGGAAGATGCTCACCAAAAAGACGATGGCACACACCGCGACGACGGCCTTGGTGAGAATGACGGACAGCTCGGCAAGCTTGACCTGCAGCGGCGTCTGCTCGTCCTCGGCCTTGGTGATGGCATCGGCGATTTTGCCCATCTCAGTCTGCATGCCCGTCGCGACAACCACGGCCACGCCGCGGCCGTAGGCCACGGAAGAACCCATGTAGCACATGTTCTTGCGGTCACCCAGGGGGATGTCGTCAGTGCCCGGCTGCAGGCCCAGGGTCTCGGTAATCTTGTTCGCCGGAACCGACTCGCCCGTCAGCGCGCTCTCCTCGATCTTGAGCGAGACGGCCTCGATGAGGCGGCAGTCCGCCGGCACGGCGTCACCCGCCTCGAGGATCACGATGTCACCTGGGACGAGCTCGGCGGAGGGGACCGTGAGCTGGCGACCAGAGCGGATGACCTTGGACTGGGCCGCGCTCATCTCCTGCAGGGCCTCGAGCGCGTTTTCGGCCTGGTACTCCTGGACCACGCCGAGGACGGAGTTGAGGATGACCACGAACATGATGATGGCGACATCGGCAAAGTCGCCCTCGCCCTGCAGGTTGCTCGTCACGGCCGAAATGATAGCCGCGATAATGAGCATGATGACCATGGGATCGGCCATCATCTCGAAGAAGCGCTTCCACAGGGGGGTCTTCTCGGCTTCGTCGAGCTTGTTCAAGCCCTGCTTTTCGAGGCGCTTGGCAGCCTCGCCCTCACTGAGGCCGCAGACCTCGTCAGTGCCCTCCCGAGTGAGGACCTCATCCGAACTAACAAGATATTCCCTCATGTAACCTCCCCTTATTGGCGGCCCAATTCCATGATTGCCAGCTTTCTTACCCATGAAGGGCAGAGGCAAGGCATAGATGTGTTGCTAAGGTGAACGCACGTCGCCTTATCTTAGCGAATACTCTTTTATAAAGGTGGTCCCATGGGGCCACTCGCAGTCCAAAACGGCACGCTCATCCCGATAAAACCCTTCAAATATGAGGACTTCCGGGGGAGGTCGGTGAAAGGCAGGCACAAAGTGCTATGAGCACTACAATAGTTTCTTGTGTGTTGTTTCGGCCGATGCGCGAGCATCCCCTCTGCACCTGATCCTTGGGCAACGATGGGGATGACAGACCGCAGCGTCGCCGAAAGAAGGACTGTACGAACGGAGAATCATGAACCAGATTCGCAAGTCAACTAAGAAGAAGACTAAGATCATCTGCACGATGGGCCCGGCCACCGAAGACGACGAGGTCTTGCGCCAGCTCATCCTTGAGGGCATGAACGTTGCCCGCTTCAACTTCAGCCACGGCAGCCACGACTATCACCGTCGCAACATCAGCCGTGTTCGCGCCATCTCCAAAGAGCTCAACATCCCGGTCGCCATCCTGCTCGACACCAAGGGTCCCGAGATCCGTACGGGCGAGCTCGTCGAGCACGCACCCGTCACCCTTGAGACGGGCAAGAAGGTCGTCGTGACCACCCGCGTCGTCCAGGGTACCGCCGAGTGCTTCTCCATCGACTACGACGGCCTGCCCGACGAGGTCGAGGCTGGCACGAGCATTCTCATCGATGACGGCCTGATCGCTTTGACCGTCGAGAAGGTCGAGGGTCGCGACATCTTCTGCGTCATCGAGAACGGCGGCAAGCTTGGCGAGAAGAAGGGCGTCAACGTCCCCAACGTCGACGTTCAGCTCCCCTCCGTTACCAAGCAGGACTTCGCCGACATCATGTTCGGCTGCGAGCTTGGCATCGACGCCATCGCCGCGTCCTTCATCCGCAGCGCTGAGGCCGTCGAGGAGATCCGTCGCATCTGCGCCCACGCCGGCGCCCCCGACACGCTCGTCTTCTCCAAGATCGAGAGCTCCATCGCGGTCAAGAACTTCGACGAGATTCTCGAGGCCTCCGACGGCATCATGGTTGCCCGTGGCGACCTGGGCGTCGAGGTGCCCGCGGCACAGGTGCCCCACATCCAGAAGACGATCATCCGCAAGTGCAACGACAACTACAAGTCGGTCATTACCGCCACGCAGATGCTCGACAGCATGACCCACAACCCGCGCCCGACGCGCGCTGAGGTCACCGACGTCGCGAACGCTGTCTACGACGGCACCGACTGCGTGATGCTTTCCGGCGAGACCGCCGCCGGCCTCTACCCCATCGAGGCCGTCAAGACCATGTCGGCCATCTGCAAGGAGACCGAGCGCTATCTGGTGGAGAGCCAGGAGTACCACGACCGCGGCGGCCTTGAGAACGTCAACAGCTCCATCGGCTTCGCAGCCGTGACCACCGCCGAGCGCGTGGGTGCCCAGTGCATCCTGTGCCCGACCCACACCGGCCGCACCGCCCGCCTCATCTCCACCTTCAAGCCGAGCCAGCCCTTCTGGGCCACCTCGCCCTCTGAGGTCGCCATCCGTCGCACCTGCTTCGACTGGGGTTGCTACGGCCTTCTCTCGCAGGAGCAGCCTTCGCTGATGCCCACGCTGCACAACGCGATGGAGGTCGTGAAGGAGCATGGCATCATCGAGGAGGGCGACATCGTCGTGCTCACCGTTGGTGACCGCGCCACCATGCCGAGCGACGAGCACTACACCTGCTCGACCAACATCATGATGATTGCCCAGGTTGACTAACTCCGGCATCGCATCGATATGAGAAGGGCCCCGCTTGGGGCCCTTTTTTGTTGGACATGGGGAGCGAGTGAGTCAGT
>CAJOKK010000066.1 GCA_905235165.1 uncultured Atopobiaceae bacterium
CGAACAAAATGAGTCAAAAAGGACTACGGTAACTGACTCACTGCGCCAACCCCGCCCCCTCCGGATGAGTCAAAAAGGACTACGGTAACTGACTCACTGGCTGCGCCCCCACTGCTAGAATAAACCCCAACAAACAAATCGAGGGTACGGTTTGCGAACTGCAATGCCTTCTGAAAGGATTCCGGTTCTACTCCGGATCAGTCGTTGCTGTACTTCCGCGGATTCATGTAAGGCGAGGTCTTCTCGCCAATCCTGCCTGCCCTCACGATGGCCTTAGGCCAGAGGGGAGGCTTTTTTGTTTACGTTCTCAATAACAAGTTGAGTTAGGCAGCAAAACTAGTGAATTCTGTTCTACGGCCCTTCCATATCCAAACTGAAAGTGAGAAGACCATGAAACGCATGATGACTGTCGCATTTGCTCTGAGCCTGGCCCTTTGCCTGGGTGCCTGCTCCAACGCCTCCCAGACGAGCGCTTCGAACGAGCCGCCCGTCTCCGCAACGGTAACGACGGCCAAGGGTTCCGTGTCGCTTGCCGATGGCACCTATCCCCTTGAGGTTGAGACTGATTCCAAAATGTTCCGATTCGACAAGGCCGAGCTGAAGGTGGAGAAGGGCACCTGTACGGCGATTCTTACCATGCCGGGCGAGGGCTTCACGCGCTTGCACGTCGGAACGAGCGGGGAGGTGCTTAACGAGAAGGGCGATGGCAGCGATGCCATCATCGAGCACGGTACTGACGGTGCGGGTAAGTATACCTTTGAAATTCCCGTTAGCGCCTTTGACGAGGAGCTGTCGGTTGCGGCCTATGGCACCAAGGGTGACAAGTGGTACGACCACACCGTCACCTTCCATCTCGCTGACGCGACGAACTAACACGAGGGTAGCGACGTGAGTTTCTCGAAAAGGTTGATGGGGGCGCTTGGCGCGCTCCTTATAGCAAGCTCCCTGCTTGGCTGCGCGAACGGTGCGCAAACAAAGCCCGCGGGCGACGCCTCGCAGGCAAGCGAGTCAACCACGCTGGTGGATGACTTCCATAACGACGACCTTGGCAACGGCATGGTGCCCTTCGAGTCGATGGAGCTGAGCTATGCTCGTCGCTTTACGATTGACTCCTATGATGGCCACTACAAGCTGATCTGCCTTGCTGATGGCGCCCGTTACCTCGTGGTCCCCAAAGACGCCCAGGTGCCCGACGGCCTTGCGTCAGACATCGTGGTGCTCCAGCAGCCTGTGAGCAACATCTACCTTGCCGCGAGCGACTCCATGTGCCTCTTTGACGCCCTGCACGCGCTTGACGCCATCTCGGTGTCGGGCATTGAGCGCGACAAGTGGTCCATTCCCGCCGCGCAGGAGGCGATGGACGCGGGCAAGATCGTCTATGGCGGCTCCTACCGCTCGCCTGACTACGAGCTGCTTGCCAGCCGAGGCGTCGAGCTTGCGATCGAGAGCACCATGATCAACCATGCGCCGGAGGTGCGTGACAAGCTCAACGAGCTGGGCATACCCGTCTTCACGGAGTGCTCCAGCCATGAGGAGGACCCGCTTGGCCGTGCCGAGTGGGTGAAGCTCTATGGCGTGCTGCTTGGCAAGGAAGAGGTGGCCGATGCGGCCTTCCAGCACCAGGTCGACCTCTTGAACGAGCTGCAGCAGAAGCCGACGAACAAGAAGGTTGCCTACTTCTACCTCAACAGCAACGGCGCGGCGGTGGTGCGCCGGCCTGGCGACTACGTGACGAAGATGATCGAGAAGGCCGGAGGGCAGTATGCCTTTGACGGCCTCGAGGCCTCGGATTCTGCTGCCAGCAGCGTGACCCTGCAGATGGAGGACTTCTTCTCCTATGCGAAGGATGCTGACGTGCTTATCTACAACGCCTCCATCGATGGGGGCGTCACCTCGCTCAAGGACCTCACGGCGAAAAACGAGCTGCTTGCCCAGTGCAAGGCAGTCAAGAAGGGTGATGTCTGGGTGACGAGCCAAGACATGTATCAGCAGATGCTCGATGTGGGCACGATTACCTCAGACTTCCAGCATGCGCTGCTGGGCGAGGAAAAGGGCCTGACCTATTTGAGGCGACTGAAGTGAGTGGGCGAGAGGTGCGGACAGCGGGACCTCGTCAGGCATCTGACGAGGGATATGGAGACGTGCGCGGCTTGCGAACGTCTTTGGTGTTTGCCCTGCTGTCCGCCCTCGTCCTGCTTGCCTTTGTGGCCAACCTCCTCGTTGGCTCGGTTGCCCTTGAGCCGCGCCAGATTCTTTCCATCTTGGCTGGAGCGACAGATGACCAGATGGCCTACCAGGTAATCTGGTCCATTCGTCTGCCCCGTATCTGCGCCGCCGCCCTTCTGGGGGGTGCCCTGGGCCTCTCGGGCATGCTGCTGCAGACGCTCTTTGCCAACCCCATCGCCGGCCCCTACGTGCTGGGCATCTCCAACGGAGCCAAGCTTGCCGTGGCCCTGGTGATGGTGGTCATTGTGGGAGACCTTCAGGCCATGAGCACCTGGATGCAGCTTGCGGCGGCCTTTGTGGGCTCCTTTGCGGTCATGGCCTTCGTGCTTGCGGTCTCGCGGCGCGTGAGCTCGTCGTCGGTGCTCGTGGTTGTGGGCGTGATGGTGGGCTATGTCTGCAACGCCGTTACCGACGTGCTCATCACCTTTGCCAGCGACGCGAATATCGTCAACCTGCGTAACTGGTCGCTAGGCAGCTTCTCGGGCACCAGCGGCTCGCAGGTCCTTGCGATGGCGGTCGTGGTGCTGACGGCCTTTGCCTTGACCTACCTGCTCGCCAAGCCGCTTGGCATCTACCAACTGGGGGAGACCTACGCCGAGAGCATGGGCGTTGACGTGCGAACCTTTCGCCTCGTCGTCATCGTCTTGGCCAGCGTGCTCGCTGCTAGCGTCACGGCCTTTGCCGGGCCCATCAGCTTCGTGGGCGTCGCGGTGCCGCACGTGGCTCGCCACCTCTTGGGAACCTCCCGTCCCCAGCTGGTGATTCCGGCCTCCTTCCTTTCGGGCTCGCTCGTCTGCCTGGTCTGCGACCTCGTGGCCCGCGCGGCCTTTGCCCCCGTTGAGCTTCCCGTCTCCACGGTGACGGCGCTCTTTGGCGCTCCCGTGGTGATCTGGGTGCTTCTGAGCAGGCATGAGCGGGTGAGCTAGCGATGCGGCAGGAACGAACTGACGCGCCGAGGGAGGCTCTGGAGAAGGACGTTCTTCTCGCCACGCGGGGCCTTTCTGTGGGCTACGGTGTGCGGGCAATCGTGGAAGGCGTGGACCTTTCTTTGCGGGCGGGGCAGATACTCACGCTGGTTGGGCCCAATGGCGCGGGAAAGTCGACCATCCTGAGAACCCTCTGCGGCCAGCAGCAAGCTCTGGCTGGGACGATCTCGCTTTGTGGCTTTGATCTGCGCAGCTTGTCGGTTAAGGAGCGGGCGCGCCTGCTTGCCGTTCACCTGACCGAGCGGGTGAGGCCTGAGCTTCTGAGCTGCACCGAGGTGGTTGAGATGGGACGCGCTCCCTATACCGGCCTCATGGGGGCGACCACTTCTGCAGATCGCGAGAAGGTGCGCGATGCCATGGAGCTCATGCAGGTGTGGGAGCTGCGTGACCGCGACTTCCTGCAGCTCTCGGATGGTCAGCGCCAGCGCGTGCTGCTCGCCCGCGCCATCTGTCAGGAACCGCGCGTGCTCGTGCTCGACGAGCCCATGAGCCACCTGGACGTGCGCTACCAGGTGGAGCTCATCCGGGTGCTTCGTCAGCTTTCGCATGAGCGGGGGATGGGCATCATCATGGCCTTGCATGAGCTTCCGCTCGCGCGGCGCGCCTCCGACTGGATCGTGTGCGTGAAGGAGGGCGCCGTGGCCTTGCAGGGGACGCCTGAGCAGGTCTTCGTGCCCGAGACGATCGATGGGCTCTTTGACCTTGAGGCGGGAACCTATGACGCTTGGACGGGGGACGTGCGGGCCTTCGGGAGAGGGACTGATCTTGACGCAGCCTCGACCGAGCAGTCGGAGGTGCGCTGATGCGACGGCTCGAGCGTTACGTGAACGCGGGCGGCAAGCGCCTGCGTTGTGGCTATACCACGGGCACCTGTGCTGCGGCGGCGACGCGTGCGGCGGCGGAGCTCTTGCTCGGCGCGACCGAGGTGCCGGAGGTCGCCGTCGACACACCGGCGGGCGTTGAGGTGTTCGTGGAGGTCGAGCGTGTTGAGCGCGGAGATGGCTGGGTCGAGGCCTTCGTGCGCAAGGACGCGGGCGACGACGCGGACGTGACCGACGGGATGCTCCTGGCGGCGCGGGTGGAGCGTCGCGCTGAGCCGGGTGTGAGCATCGATGGGGGCCCTGGTGTGGGGCGCGTTACCAAGGTGGGACTCGACCAGGCCGTGGGCGAGGCGGCGATCAACTCGGTGCCGCGTGCCATGATCGCCGAGGCTGCGTGTGAGGCCGCCCAGGCACATGGCTTTGAGGGTGGTCTCGCCGTGACCATCTCGATTCCACGCGGAGCCGAGCTGGCGGCGCAGACCTTCAATCCACGGTTGGGCATTGAGGGAGGGCTCTCGGTCTTGGGAACGAGCGGCATCGTGCGTCCCATGAGCGAAGAGGCCCTTGTGGCTTCGATTGCCCTTGAGCTCAAGGTGCTCTATGAGACGGGTGCGCGCGACTTGGTGCTCGTGCCGGGCAACTTCGGCCACGACTTTGCCGTAGGTACGCTCGGCTTGGACGAGCGGATCATCGTGAGCTGCTCGAACTATCTGGGCGCGGCCATCGACGAGGCGGCCCTTCTTGGCTTTGACAGCGTGCTGCTCGTGGGCCATCTGGGCAAGCTCGTCAAGGTGGCGGCGGGCGTGATGAACACGCACTCGCGCGTGGCCGACGCGCGTCTGGAGACGCTTGCCGCCCATGCCGCCTGCGCCGGCGCCTCGCAGGAGACGGTTTGCGCCATCATGGAGGCGGCCACTACCGACGCGGCGCTCGACCTTCTTGAGCAGGCGGGCCTGCTTGAGCGGACGATGGATCGCGTGACGAGGCAGGTGGGCGCCCACCTTGCGCATCGTGCGGCGGGCCGCCTTGCCATCGAGGCCGTCATCTTCTCTCGCCAACGCGGTCTTTTGGGCCAAACGGACGGGGCGGAGGCGCTGCTCTTGCAGCATCGGGAGCAAGCGGGAATGACTGAGGGGGATATGCGATGATTCACTTTGTGGGGGCAGGGCCTGGTGCGCCTGACCTTATCACCGTGCGTGGCGCGAAGCTTCTGGGTGAGGCCGACGTCGTGATCTATGCCGGTTCGCTCGTGAACCCCGAGCTGCTCGAGCTCTGCCAGCCGAGCTGTCAGATTCATGACTCTGCGTCGATGACCCTTGAGCAGGTCATCGACGTCATGCTGGATTCGGAGCAGCGAGGTGCTTGCTGCGTGCGCCTGCATACCGGGGACCCGGCCCTCTATGGGGCCATTGCCGAGCAGATGGCTGAGCTCGACCAGCACGGGATTGCCTACGAGCTGGTGCCGGGCGTCTCGTCTCTCTTTGGCGCAGGGGCGGCCCTCAAGACCGAGTTCACCCGTCCCGGCGTCACGCAGTCGCTCATCGTGACGCGGGCGCAGGGCCGCACGCCCGTGCCGGAGCGCGAGCGGCTTTCGCTTTTGGCTCAACATGGAACGACCATGGTGCTCTTCCTCTCGGCCTCCCTGCTCGACCAGGCGCAAGAGGAGCTTCTGGCCGGCGGCTACGATGCGCAGACGCCGGTGGCGATCGTCTACCGGGCCACCTGGCCCGACGAGGCGATCTACCGCTGTCAGCTGGGGAGTCTGGCCGTCTGCGCTCGCGAGCACGGCGTGAGCCACACGGCGCTCGTGGTGATCGGCGACGTACTCTCTGGCGAGGGGGAGCGTTCGCGTCTCTATGACCCCAGCTTCTCGCATGGATTCCGCGAGGCCGAGGGGAGCGACGAGCCATGCGCGTGAGCTTCGTAGCCTTCACGGCGTGCGGCCTCGAACTTGCCCGAACGCTTGCGCACGGCCTGGGCGACCTGGGTCATGAGGCCTGCGTGAGCGCGCCGCCGCGCCTGGCGCTCGAGCCTGACGCCTGCGCCTATGAGTCCCTGGACGGATGGTGTGCCGAGGCCTTCGCCTCGTCGGATGCGCTCGTCTTCGTCTCGGCGACGGGCATCGCGCTGCGCACTATCGCGCCGTACGTCCGTGACAAGTACCGCGATCCGGCGGTGGTCTGCGTCGACGAGGGGGCGAACTTCTCGATCGCCCTGCTCTCGGGCCATGTGGGTGGTGCCAATGAGCTCGCCTCTACGATTGCCGAGCTCTGCGGGGCCCAGGCCGTCATCACGACGGCGACCGACGTCGAGGGGGTCTTCGCAATCGACAGCTGGGCGCGTGAGCAGGGCCTCGCGATTCTTGACCGCTCGCTGGCGAAGGAGGTCTCGGCACGCCTGCTCGAGGGTGGTACCGTGGGCTTTCGAAGCGACTGGCCCCTTGCCGGAGCCTTGCCGGCAGGTCTGGAGTATGACGAGGAAGGCGACCACGACCTTGGTGTCTCGGTCTCCCTTGACCTTGACAGGCGCCCCTTTGGCCACACGCTCGTTTTGCTGCCGCGCTGTGTGACGGTCGGCATGGGCTGTCGGCGCGGCATGGATGTGGACGCCCTTGGATCGGTTCTCGATACCTGCCTTGCCCAGGCGCGGCTACCGCGCGAGGCCATCTGCCGTCTTGCCTCGATCGACGTCAAGAAGGACGAGCCGGGCTTGCATGAGCTGGCTGCCTCGCTCGGCGTACCCTTCGAGACCTATAGCGCCGAGGAGCTTTCGGCTGTGGAGGGCACGTTCTTGTCATCTGCCTTCGTGCAGGAGACGGTAGGCGTGGACAATGTCTGCGAGCGTGCTGCCTGTGCTGGCGGTGCGCGTCTACTCTATCCAAAGTTTGCCTGTGATGGCGTCACGGTGGCCCTCGCGATCGACGAGCCGCGTCTGTGCTTTGCCGAGGCTCCCGAGAAGACCCCCGAGCGACAAGCTCGCGCCCAGCTGACCTGCGTGGGGCTGGGTCCGGGAGGGGCGCAGGACATGACGCTCAGGGCCAAGGCGGCCCTCGACGAGGCTGACGTGATCTTCGGCTACACGACTTACCTTGACCTCATTCGCGCCGACTATTCCCAGAAGGAGCTCGTGGCGAGCGGTATGCGTGGCGAGCTGGAGCGTTGTCGCGCGGCCCTCGCACGCGCGGCGGCGGGCAGCAAGGTCGCCCTCGTGTGCTCGGGAGACCCCGGTGTCTATGGCATGGCGGGCCTTCTGCTGGAGCTGGCGGGCGACTATCCCGGCGTGGAGGTCGAGGTAATCGCTGGCGTGACGGCGGCAAGCGGAGGGGCGGCGGTGCTCGGCGCCCCGCTCATGCACGATTGGTGCTCCATCTCCCTTTCCGACCTGCTCACGCCCTGGGAGCTCATCGAGCGACGCCTTCTTGCAGCGGCGCAGGCCGATTTCGTCATTGCCCTCTACAACCCCGCCTCGCATGGTCGGGCCGATTACCTCGCCCGCGCCTGCGACCTCTTGCTGGCCCATCGCAGTTCCGAGACCGTCTGTGGCTTTGTGCGAAAGGTCGGCCGCGAAGGGCAGAGCTTCCGCATCCTCACCCTCGGCGAGCTTAGGGATGCCCAGGTGGATATGCTTACCTGCGTCTTTATCGGCAACTCCCAGACGCGCGTGGTGGGCAATCGCATGGTGACCCCGCGCGGCTATAAGCTGGAGGGACGCTGATGGAAGTCCTGGTCTTTGGCGGCACCTCGGAGGGGCGCGAGCTCGTGGAATGGCTGGCCGCACGCGGCTGCGACGTGGTCGCCTGCGTGACGACCGACTATGGCGCGAGCCTGCTTGAGCAGGGCGAGCATGTGAGCTGCCTGCAGGGCCCTCTGACC
>CAJOKK010000067.1 GCA_905235165.1 uncultured Atopobiaceae bacterium
AATGGCCAAGGAATCAAGCTTCGACGTCGTCTCGCAGGTTGACCTGCAGGAGGTTGACAACGCCTACCAGCAGGCAGCGCGTGAGCTCACGCAGCGCTACGACCTTAAGGGCTCCGGCGCCACGATTGACTTCTCCCGCAAGGACGAGTCGTTCAGCGTGTCTGCCCCCTCTGAGTTCGTGGCGAGCCAGGTCATCGACGTGCTCGGCACCAAGCTCGTGCGTCGTGGCATCGACCTCAAGGCCGTGCGCTGGTCTGACCCCGAGTCTGCGGGCGGCATGACCGTCCGCCAGCGCGGCACCGTGGTGCAGGGCATCGACCAAGACACCGCCAAGAAGATCGCCAAGGACATCCGCGACCTCAAGCTCAAGTGCAAGCCCCAGGTTGAGGGCGACAAGCTTCGCGTGAGCTCTGCCTCGCGTGATGTCCTTCAGCAGGTCATCGCCTTCCTGAAGGACCAGGACTACGGCCAGCCGCTGCAGTACGTCAACTATCGCTAGCGCCGTTCGTCGCTGCTTGAAAAGGGGAGAGCTATGGCAAAGGTCCTCTATGTGACGCTGGGATGCGCCAAGAACGAGGTCGACACCGACCGCATGCGGGCGCTTCTGGAAGCTGACGGTTTTGGCGAGACGAACGAGGTCGCCGATAGCGACGTTATTATCGTCAACACCTGCTCCTTCCTGGCCTCGGCCACGAGCGAGTCCATTGAGGCGACGCTGCAGCTCGCGGAGGAGGTTGCCGAGGGCGTTCGTAGCCGGCCCATCGTGATGTGCGGCTGCGTTCCCTCCCGCTACGGCGATGAGCTGCCGAGCGAGCTTCCCGAGGTCTCGGCCTTCGTTCGTACTGACGAGGAGGACGGCATCGTAGAGGTCGTTCGCCGCGTCCTTGGCCTGGAGGAAGAGGTCGTGAGCCATACGGGGGCGCTTCGCACCGTTGAGGGAACGAGCGCCTACATCAAGATCTCTGATGGCTGCGATCGCTTCTGCACCTTCTGCGCGATTCCCAACATCCGCGGTTCTTACTACTCGCGTCCCTTTGGGGAGATTGCCGACGAGGTCAAGGCCCTTGCCGAGGGCGGCGTTCGCGAGTTCGTCCTCATCGGCCAGGATACGGGCATCTGGGGGTCTGATTTCGAGGAGCCGAGCACGCTCGCCTGGCTGCTTCGCAAGGTCGCCGAGATCGTGCGCCCCTATGGCGGCTGGGTCCGCGTGCTCTACCTGCAGCCCGAGGGCATGACCGACGATCTTATCGCCACCATTCGCGATACCCCCGAGGTGCTGCCCTACATAGACATCCCCATCCAGCACTGCTCCGAGCGCGTGCTCGCCAACATGGGCCGCTCTGGTTCGCCCGAGGAGCTTCATGCCCTCTTCGAGCGCCTGCGCAGCGAGATTCCCGGCATGGTCCTGCGCACGACGGGCATGGCGGGCTTTCCTGGCGAGACGGACGAGGAGGCCCAGGAGCTGCTTGACTTCCTCGCTGCCGAGGAGTTTGACTACACCTCGGTCTTTGCCTACTCCGCTGAGGAGGGCACCGCTGCCGCCACGATGGACGGCCAGGTTGACGAGGATGTTAAGCTCGAGCGCACCCAGCGCCTCATCGATCTTACCGAGCAATTGGGCTTTTCGGCCACCGCGTCGCACGTTGGTGAGCGCGTTGACGTTATCATCGACGGCATTGAGCGCGATGGTGACGCCGCCGAGCTGATTGGCCACGCTTGGTTCCAGGCCCCCGACTCCGATGGTGCCGTCCATATCGCTCAGGGCGAAGCATGCGTGGGCGACGTCGTGAGCGTCGACCTCGTTGATGCCTTCTGCTATGAACTGATTGGCGAGCTCGTCGAGTCGAAAGAGGCGTAGGCCATGGGAGAGAAGCACAGCTCGAGTATTTGGACGCCAGCCAACATCGTTACCTGCACCCGCATTGCCCTCGTTCCGCTTTGGCTGGCGCTTGCCGAGGTGTCGCGCAACCATGGCCTGCTCTGGACGGGCAACAAGCACGTCTGGGCCATGTTCATCCTCTACGTGCTCATCTCGCTCACCGACAAGCTCGACGGCTACCTTGCGCGCAGCCGCAACGAGGTGAGCGACTTCGGCAAGTTCGCTGACCCCATTGCCGACAAGCTCTCGGTCTCGATAGCCCTTGTCTTCCTGCTCGAGATCGGCCTGATCCATAGTTGGGTGCTTTTCATCGTCTTGACGCGTGAGTTCATGGTCTCTGGCCTGAGGATGGTCGTGGCGTCTAAGGGCGAGGTGGTTGCCGCCAGCTCCCTTGGCAAATGGAAGACCGCAACCACGATGGTTGCCATCTGCCTGCTGCTCTTCTCGGTCACGGTCACCGCCGGTTTTCTGAGCAACACCTGCCGCCTGATGGGCCTGATCTCGATGGCCGCTGCCATGGCGCTGACGGCTTGGTCGGGCGTTGACTACTTCATTCAGTGCTGGCCCTATATTTCTGAATCCGAATGAGTCCCGAGGCCTTTGAGCTCGCGCGACGTGTCGTTGAGCTGGGAACTCAGGGTGGAATAACGGTCGGTGCCGTCGAGTCCTGCACGGGCGGCTTGGTCTGTGCCGCCCTGACGGAGGTGCCTGGCTCGTCGGCAGTCCTTCGCGGCGGTGTCGTGAGCTACGACCCCGCTATCAAGCATGAGGTCGTGGGCGTCTCGCAAGAGGTGATTGATGCTCCCGGCGTCGGCGTTGTCTCTGCTGAGTGCGCCGAGCAGATGGCCTCTGGCGGACGCTCGCTTTTGACCTGCGACCTTTGCGTCTCGGTGACGGGCATCGCCGGTCCCGGCGGAGAAGAGCCCGGAAAGCCTGTCGGCACGGTATGGTTTGGCTTCAGCAGCAAGGCGGGGGAGCGTAGCATGCTCGAACACTTTGAGGGTTCACGCAGCGAGGTACGCGAACAGGCGGTCCTTCGTGCCTTGACCTTGCTTTGTGAAGGGATTGAGAATTTCTGACATCCCGATATTTTGGCAAGTCAATCAGGCTTTGTCCCTCTGCAAGTTGTATTCCCAGTACAGAGATGTGCCCTCGTTGCCGTTTGCAGTTTGCTGCCAGCGTTCGTGCAGTTCGCTGCAAGCTAGCTGCAAGTTTGCCCTGATATCGTCTCTGGTAGTCCATTGACTACGAACGACTGTTCGTATACAGTGGGGGCCGTACACTACGTTCGAGGGAGTTATCCATGGCTTCACGAGGCAAGAGTTCGAGCCGCGAGATTCACGAGAAGACCTATGGCGAGGAGCGCGACGCCATGATTGCGTCCACTACCTCAGAGATCGAGAAGAAATTCGGCAAGGGGTCCATCATGCGCTTTGGCGACGGTGGCCCTGAGCTCGAGGTCGAGGCCATCCCCACGGGTGCCTTGGCGCTTGACGTTGCCCTGGGCATCGGCGGCGTGCCGCGTGGCCGTATCGTCGAGATCTATGGCCCCGAGTCATCGGGCAAGACAACGCTTTCGCTCGAGATCCTAGCCGAGGCGCAGGCAATGGGTGGCGTGGTTGCCTTCATCGATGCCGAGCACGCCCTCGACCCTGGCTATGCGGCCCGTATCGGCGTGGACATCGACGAGGTGCTCATCTCTCAGCCTGACACGGGTGAGCAGGCTCTCGAGATTTGCGACATGCTCGTTCGCTCTGGCGCGATTGACGTCGTTGTCATCGACTCCGTGGCGGCCCTTGTTCCTCGTGCAGAGATCGAGGGAGAGATTGGCGACACGACGGTCGGCCTGCAGGCGCGTCTCATGAGCCAGGCCCTGCGCAAGCTGGCGGGATCCCTCTCGAAGTCGCGCACCACTTGCATCTTCATCAATCAGCTTCGCGAGAAGATCGGCATCATGTTCGGCAATCCCGAGACCACGCCGGGCGGTCGTGCCCTCAAGTTCTTCTCCTCGGTACGCATGGACATCCGTCGCGTTGACAACATCAAGCAGGGTAGCGAGAACATCGGTAGCCGCGTACGCGTCAAGGTGGTCAAGAACAAGGTTGCCGCCCCCTTCAAGCAGGCTGAGTTCGACATCATGTACGGAACGGGCATCTCCAAGGAGGGCTCCATCCTCGATATGGCGGTTGACTACGGCATCGTCAACAAGTCCGGTGCCTGGTTTACCTACGAGACCGAGCGCCTGGGCCAGGGCCGTGAGGCCGCAAAGGCCTTCCTTGCCGCAAATCCCGACCTTCGAGACACCATCGAGGCACAGGTGCGTACGGCCTGCGGGCTCAACTTGGACGACGAGGACACCGTCGCGGTTGTTGACGACGCAGCGCTTGACGCTGCCGATGTTGCCGGCAAATAGTTCGATCTGATTGCCTTACCGCCATGTTCTCTTGGTCAATCACGCTTCCCGAACGTCGTTCGAGCGGCCTTGCGAGCACGACAAAGCCCTGTGCCACGCTGCATATCGAATCTGATGAGCGGGCGGGGGAGGAGCTTTCCCTGCCCGCCGCCGTAGGCAGCGTGCTCAGCGCCAAAGAAAAGGCTGGCGAGCTGCATCCCACCGGGCGTGGGGAGCTTTTGCTGCTCGTTCAAGAAACCACCGAGCACTGCGCCATGCTTCGCGTTGAGAAGCTGATCAACCGTCGCGACTACACGACGCTCGAGCTCGATCAAAAGCTCAAGCTCGATGGCTACGAAGAAGAGCTGCGTCGTAGGGTTATCGGCCGTGCCGTTGAGTGCGGCCTCGTGAGCAATGAACGCTACGGTGCTTCCTTCGTGCGAAGCAAGCTGGCATCAGGTTGGGGCTTGCTGCGCATAGAGCGCGAGTTGAGGGAACGGGGCGTCGAGCCGCAAGCGCTCCGTGGCTGGCCCAAGGCCTTTCTCGACGATGCGGGAGGCGAGTACGAGCGCGCCCTTGCGACCGCTCGCCGCCATGGCCTGCCTGAGCGGCGTGGTGTCGAGAAGCTTGCTCGCTATCTCTATCAGCGGGGCTACAGCTCTGACTGTGCCTTGCGCGCTGCGCGAGCGGTGGCCGAGGAGGTGGCGTGCTGAACTTCTGTGCCTCGTTTCCCTTGCGAACGACGGTCCTTTATATAAGTTCCGCTGCCTGTCTAGCTGCCGTTGGTCGGTTTAAGAAGTTTGTAACATTGACATATTTCGTGCCACATCATACGATTGAGAGGCTGTTTGAGCATTTCTCGTTGGCGTTTTCCTGTCAACGTATTCTTATTATTTGCAGGCATACAGATCTAGCAGGTACTGGTATGCAAGAGTGCCGCCATGACTCATGGTGGCGAACGAGAATGCCTCAGATGGCGGGTTCCGCCTCGACGTGGTGGCGGTCTCCTGAACCACTACTCACGAAATACGATGTATCTGAGGAGCTAGCATGAATATGATTACGGTGGTGGTTGGGCTTGTCTGCCTCATCCTAGGCGCTGTCTGTGCGTACTCGCTTGCCAACAGCAAAACGAGCGCTCGCGTCCAGGAGGCCAATCGTAAGGTCGAGGAGGCCCAGAGCAAGGCCGATCGCATTACGGCGGATGCCCAGCGTGATGCTGAGTCTGCCAAGAAGACCGCCCTTGTTGAGGCACGCGAGGAGATTCTGCAGCTTCGCAAGGAGTCCGAGAAAGAGGACCGTGCTCGTAAGAACGAGCTCCAGAGCCTCGAGAACCGCATCATGCAGCGCGAGGATTCCCTCGAGCACAGGAACGATGCCCTTGATCGCAAGGAGCACCAGCTCACGAGCTTGCAGAGCTCCCTCGACAAGCGCAAGAACGAGATTGACTCCCTTTACGACCGTGAGATGAGCGAGCTTGAGCGCATCTCCACGCTCACCCAGGCCGAGGCCAAGACAGAGATCCTTGATCGCGTCCGCGCCGAGACTGTCCGTGACGAGGCGCAGATTCTTCGCGAGAGCGAGCAGCGCGTTCGCGCCCAGGCCGACAAGACCGCACGCGAGATCGTCTCTACCGCCATCCAGCGCTGCGCTGCCGACCAGGCAGGCGAGATCACGGTCACCTCGGTTCACATTCCTTCCGATGACCTCAAGGGTCGCATCATCGGTCGCGAGGGTCGCAACATCCGCACCTTCGAGCAGGTTTCCGGCGTCTCTCTCGTCATCGACGACACTCCCGAGACGGTTATCCTCTCCAGCTTTGACCCTGTTCGTCGCGAGACGGCTCGCGTTGCCCTCGAGAACCTCATTGCCGACGGACGCATTCACCCGGCCCGCATCGAGGAGATGTACAAGAAGGCCGAGACCCTCGTGAACGAGCGCGTTCGCGAGTCTGGTGAGCAGGCTGCCTACGACTGTGGTATCCACGACCTCGATCCCGAGCTGATTCAGACCCTTGGAGCCCTGCGCTACCGCACCTCCTTCGGCCAGAACGTCCTGCAGCATTCCACCCAGGTGTCCACGCTCTGCGGCATCATGGCTTCCGAGCTTGGCATGAACGAGGCCATCGCTAAGCGCGCTGGTCTTCTCCATGACCTCGGCAAGGCCATTGACCATGAGGTCGAGGGCCCGCACGCCGTCATCGGCGCAGACTTGGCCCGTCGTCACGGCGAGCGCCCCGAGATCGTTCATGCCATTGAGGCCCACCATGCCGATGTTGAGCCCAACACCGTGCTTGACGTGATCGTTCAGGCGGCCGATGCCATCTCCGCCGCTCGTCCTGGTGCCCGTCGTGAGTCTGCTGAGACCTACATCAAGCGTCTCGAGAAGCTCGAGGAGATCTCGAACGCCCATGACGGCGTTGAGCGTACCTACGCCATGCAGGCCGGTCGTGAGCTTCACGTCATGGTGCAGCCGGAGAAGATCTCCGACGCTCAGGCTACCGTGCTCGCACACGACATCGCCAAGCAGATCGAGGACGAGATGGAGTATCCCGGCCAGGTTCGCGTGGTTGTCATTCGTGAGTCCCGCGCCGTCGACATTGCCAAGTAACGCATGGCGGGAGAGACCTCAGACCTCATGTCATTCGTCGCCTCCACCGGAGGCGAGCGCAAGCTGCGCGTCGAGGAGAACCTCGGCGGCGGCTTTGTGCGTTTGCGCGTTGCCGAGGCTGAGCGCAGGCAGGCCAAGCACGACATCCGCTGCGTTGAGGATGCGGCCGTAGAGCTGCTTCGCAACGCGCGCGATGCCGGTGCCAAGCACATCTTCCTGGCCTCCTCTCGCACGGGCGACGAGCGAACGCTCACGATCCTCGATGACGGCGTGGGCATTCCCGAGAACATGCACGAGCGCGTCTTCGATGCCCGCGTTACCTCAAAGCTCGACACCATGCGCATGGACCGTTGGGGCGTTCACGGTCGCGGCATGGCCCTCTTCTCCATTCGCGAGAATGCCAAGAGCGCCTGCATCGTTGCCTCTGCCGAAGGCAAGGGTACCTCGCTCCAGGTTGCCTTTGATACCTCTGAGCTTACCGAGCGTGCCGACCAGTCAACCTGGCCCACGGTCACGACCGACGATGACGGAAAGCTCACGCTCGCCAGTGGGCCGCACAATGTCGTGCGTGCTTGCTGCGACTTCGCCCTTGAGGAGCACGACAGCTGCGATGTCTATGTGGGATCTCCCGCAGACATCGTGGCCACGGCTCGCCGTCGCATGCGCCCCTATGTGGGTAACAACTGGTCGCTCTTCGCAGCTGACCTCAATGAGTTTGGCATCCTTGAGCGTCTGGTCGTTGCCGCAGATGCTCGCGAGCTCGCTCATGTTGCTGCCTCTGTTGGCCTGGTCATTTCCGAGCGTACGGCGCATCGCATCATCTCGGGCGAGATCACGCCTTCGGTGAGTGTCTATAAGCGCCTCACGGGCGATGGCAAGCAGACTGGCCCCTCTGAGGTCGACCTGCTGCGCGATCGTCGTGCCCTGCGCGTCTCCAACGA
>CAJOKK010000068.1 GCA_905235165.1 uncultured Atopobiaceae bacterium
GATGCTTGGGGAAGATCCGGCCTGTTCCTTCAAGACGCTCGTGATGGTTACGCCCTCTGGCGGGCACGTCGTATGTTGTGTTCCCGTCGAGGAAGAGGTGGACCTCAAGAAGGCGGCGCTTGCCGCGGGGGAGAAATCCCTTACCATGCTGCACGTGCGCGACCTTGAGCCCCTTACGGGCTACGTGCGCGGAGGATGCTCTCCGGTGGGGATGAAGAAGCGCTTTCCCACCATCATTGACGAGACGGCGCAACTCTTTGATCGGGTGAACGTCTCGGGAGGGAGAAGGGGCCTTTCAATCAGGCTCTCACCAGATGATTTGGTGGCTTTCACGCAGGCGACGCTTGCGGACATTTGTAGAGAGGGATGAGGATGCAAGACGATAAGGAAGCCCTGCTGCAAGACGAGCTTGAGCAGCTTCAAGAACTCGATGAACTTGGGGAGCTTGGAGACGACGAAGAGAAGAAGAGCAACATTCAGAGCTCCGCCGCGCTGATGACCGTGCTCGTGGTGGTAAGCCGCCTCACCGGCTTCATGCGTACTTGGGCTCAGGCCTTCGCGATGGGCGCCACGGTTCTGGCGAGTTGCTATGAGGTTGCCAACAACCTTCCGACCGAGATCTATGAGCTCGTGACGGCGGGCATGCTGGTGACGGCCTTCCTGCCGGTGTACGTCTCGGTCAGACGCCGACTCGGACGCGAGGCCTCCAACGAGTATGTCTCAAACCTCACGTCTATCGTGGTGCTCATAACGGGAGCCATCACGCTCCTCTCCTTCATCTTTGCTGCGCAGATCATCTGGACGCAGTCCTTCAGCGCGGTTGAGGAGTTCGAGGCCGATCGGGCCGTGTGGTTCTTCCGATTCTTTGTCATAGAGATCGTGCTCTACGCGCTGTCTACCATCTTCCAAGGCGTCTGCAACGCGGAGCGCGACTACCTCTGGACCTTTATGGCCCCCATCTTCAACAACGTGGTGGTCATGACCTCCTTCATCAGCTACGGTCTGCTCGCTAACACCAACCCGACGCTTGCCTTGCTCATCCTGGCCATCGGCAACCCGCTGGGCGTGCTTGTGCAGGTGGCCCTGCAAATTCCGCCCATGCGTAGGCACGGTGTACGGATCCACTGGAAGGTCGATTTCTCCGACCCGGCGCTCAAGGACACCGTGAAGATCGGCGTGCCGGCCATCGTGGTGATGGTGACCTCTTTCACCACCAACGCCTTCCAGACGAACGCCATGCTCTCCTTTACGGCCATCGGCGGCTCCATCGCCCAGTACTCACTGCTCTGGTACAACCTGCCTTACGCCGTCTTCGCTGTGCCGGTGACCACGGTGCTCTTCACCGAGCTTTCCGACTACTACGCCGCAGGCGATATGGAGTCCTTCAAGGACATGGTCGTGACGGGAACCAACCGTATTGCCTTCACGCTCGTGCCCTTTGCCATGTACCTTGCCGTCTTCTCCTCCGCCCTGGTCACGATCATTTCGGGCGGGCGCTTCGAGGCCGAGGCCGCGGCGCTCTGCACGGTCTTCCTCGTGTGGCGCACTCCGTCGCTGCCCTTCTACGGCATCGGCATGTACCTGCAGAAGGCATGCTCGGCCACACGTAAGATGCAGCTCTACGCCGGGGCGAGCGTGGCATGCGGTATCGTCCAGATCCTGCTGCTTCGCTTTGTTGCCCCCGTTGCCGGCGTGTGGATGGTTCTCTTCTCCTCCTGCGTGTTTTACGTTGTCTTTGACGCCATCGTGCTCTATTCCCTGCAGCGCTCCTATGGTCACATGGGCACGCGCAGGATGGTTGCCGGCATGGCGCGTTCGGTCTTCTTCGGTGCGCTCGGTGCCGCAACGGGCCTGGGGATCATGACGCTGGTTACGCCGCTGCTGCATGCGGGTCCGGTGCTCAACTCGCTCATCATCTGCATCGTGGCGGGCATTCCGTCTGTCGTTGTGACCTATGGTACGGCCACGCTTCTGAAGGCGCCGGAGGCCGTCGCGGTGAATGCGGTTATCGGTAGGTTCAAGAAGTAGCAGTTCGGAGAAAATCGGGGCCGCTCTTGTCACCCTTTGGCGGGCCCTCCGCACCCCCTGGGCAGGCAAGGCCGTCCAGGGGGTGCCACCATTTTGTGACAAAAACGGCCCCGATTTGTCACTCTTTGATAGGGGATGCGGCAACCGGCCGGGCGGCCGGACGCCTGTCTGTGGCAATAGCGCCCCCGCACCATTTTGTGACAAAAAACCGGCTCGAATTGTCACTATTTGGTAGGGGGGTGCCGCCTATCCAAAATGGTTACCGTTCTCAGCGTATGTTTCGCCCTTGTTTATGATGTATGAGGTGAAATCTGACGGCACTTTAGTGTGCTAAAGTATCGCCACTTCATAAGACGAGAGGACGGTGGCATATGGTAGGAACTCCCCGAGGTCTGAGAGACATCCTCCCCAGCGAGGCATTGGCGCGTGAGCGTATTTCCGAGAAGGTCAGGCAGTGCTTCTCAAAGCATGGTTACCTGCCGGTTGAGACGCCGATGCTCGAGGAGCACGCGGCGCTGGAGCGCGGCGGGCACGTTCCCGATTCCCCCTTCCGTCTCTTTGACTCCGATGGCGGCCTGTTGGTGCTTCGTCCCGACATCACGCTCGCCATCGCGCGCATGGTCGCAACGCGCATCCCTACGGAGCAGATGCCGCTGCGCCTTCGCTACAAGGAGGCGGTGGTGCGCGAGGAGTCGTCACTTGCCGGTCAGCCGCGCCAGTTCACGCACCTAGGCGTCGAGCTGGTTGGTGGGCTTGGCGTCGAGAGCGAGGTCGAGGTGGTGTCGCTTCTCGCCGAGTCGCTTGCCACGCTCGAGATTCCGGGTTGGCTCATCGTGTGTGGCTCGGTGACGCCGCTCAACGTTCTTCTCGACCGACATGCCACGAGCGACGCCTTCCGCAATCGCGTGCTCGAGCTGGTTCACGACTCTGACCTTGTTGGCCTCGACCAGCTGATCGACGAGACGGACCTCGCTCCCGAGGTTGCCCAGGCATTCAAGGCCTTGCCGCGCCTCTCCGGTGGTGCCGAGGTGCTTGACGAGCTTGATAGCCTGCTGTTGGCGGCGGGTATCGAGAGGGACGAGACGGGTTCCGACGACCTTCGTTGCCTCGTGCGGGCCCTGTCCGAGCTGGCTCACGATGGTCGCCTGCGCTTTGACTTCTCGATCATCAACTCCTTTGACTACTACACGGGCGTCATCTTCAAGGGCTATGCCGAGGGCATCACCGCAGCCATCGCCTCGGGCGGTCGTTACGATGCGGTCTTTGCCAACCACGGCCTGCCCGATACGGCGGCTTGCGGCTTCATGCTGACGCTCGAGCGTCTACAAGAGGTGCTTGGCGAGCAGGGCGAGTCGGGCGTGGTAACGCGCGCGGCGGGAATCGCCGAGCGTCCCCTGCGCATCGCCGTGCCCAAGGGCGCCCTCTTCAAGGATGCCGTGGCCCTTCTCGCCAAGGCGGGTCTGCCCGTCGAGGAGCTTGAGAACGTGGGGCGTCGCCTCATCATCCGTACCGACGAGGTGGAGTACCTCATCGTGCGCGCCCAGGATGCGCCGACCTTCGTGGCGCACGGCGGCGCTGATTGCGGACTCTGCGGCTCGGACTCCATCATCGAGGCGAACGTCGACGTGATGCAGCTCGTCGATCTGCACTTCGGCGAGTGTCGCTTCGTGGTGGCGGAGCCGGCCTCGGCTAAGGGCGCGGCTGACGAGGCCTACGCCTGGCGCGGGTCGGTGCGCGTTGCCACCAAGTACCCGCGCATCACCAAGGCCTACTACGATGCGCGCGGCCAGCAGGTCGACATCGTACAGTTGCACGGAAACATCGAGCTCGGACCTATTGTTGGCATGGCCGAGCGCATTATCGACATCACGCAGACGGGAGCCACGCTCGAGCAGAACGACCTCGTGATCGTGGACGACGTCATGGAGTGCTCGGCGCGCTTCTTTGCCGTTCCCGCGGCTTATCGCTGTGACCGTCGCATCAAGGAACTTGCCGCCCGGCTCGACCAGGCCGTGCGCGACCGATAAGGAGCTTCCCATGAAGACCATTACGCTTGCAGGTGAGCAGCGACTCCAGCTGGGCGACCTCGATCGCTCGACCGTTCTGCCGCGCCAGATCATGGAGGCGGCCGAGGCCATCGTCGACGACGTTCGCGAACGCGGCGACGCTGCCCTGCGCGAGTACTGCACGCGCTTTGACGGTGCCTGCCCCGACGTCTTCCGCGTGAGCGACGAGGTTGTCAAGCAGGCCCTCGAAGAGGTGGATGACGCCTTTCGTGAGGCGCTGACGCTTGCGGCCCGCCAGATCCGTGAGTTCCACGAGCGCGAGCGCGAGCAGTCCTGGTTCACCACGCGCGAGGACGGCACGATCCTCGGCGTCAAGGTGACGCCGCTCTCCTCGGTGGCCGTCTATGTGCCGGGCGGTCGTGCCCAGTATCCCTCGACCGTGCTCATGGACACGATTCCGGCCAAGGTGGCCGGCGTGGAGCGCGTCATCATGGTGACGCCGCCGCAGAAAGACGGCAAGCTTTCGCCCTACACGCTCGCCGCGGCTGCGTTGGCCGGCGTTGACGAGGTCTACGCCGTGGGCGGCGCCCAGGCCATCGGTGCCGTCGCCTATGGCACCGAGTCCATCCCCAAGGTGGCCAAGGTGGTCGGCCCGGGCAATGCCTATGTTGCCGCGGCCAAGCGCTATGTCTCGGGAGACATCGGCATCGACATGGTCGCCGGTCCCTCCGAGGTCTGTGTGCTCGCTGACGCCACGGCAGAGCCGGCCATCGTCGCGGCCGACCTCATGGCCCAGGCCGAGCACGACCCGCTGGCTACGAGCTACCTGGTGACGACCGATCCCAATCTGGGTCCTGCGGTGCTTGAGGCTGCTGAGGCCCTTCTCGCCCAGAGCCCGCGCGAAGAGATCACGCGTGCTTCGCTTGATGACAAGGGCATCATCGTGAGCTGTGACTCGCTCGAGGCGGCGCTTGATGCCGTTGACCTTATCGCGCCCGAGCACCTGGAGCTGCACTGCGCTCACGCTGGCGAGCTTGTTGGTCGCATCCACAATGCGGGTGCCATCTTCGTGGGCCCCTGGAGCTCCGAGCCCCTGGGCGACTACGTTGCCGGACCCAACCACACGCTGCCCACGAGTGGCACGGCGCTCTTCTCCAATCCTCTTGGCGTCTACGACTTCCAGAAGCGCTCGAGCGTCATCTCCTACACGCGCGCCGGCCTCGAGACCGACGGCCCTGCTGTGCAGACCCTCGCGCAGGCGGAAGGCCTCTGGGCACACGCGCTTTCGGTGGGCATGCGCCTCAAGCTCGCCCAGGATGCGGAGCGCTTCGACGACTCGCTGGCTGCCTGCGAGGGCGCCATGGCAACGGCATGGCCGTCTGCTGCGGTGGGTCAAGACGCTAACGAGTAGAACGCGCGAGAAGGGGGAGCCATGTCCTTGGACCTGACGGGTCGCGTACGACCGTCGCTGGTGGGCTTCGAGCCCTACGATCCGGCCTTTACGCCCTGCGACGTGAACCTCTCTGCCAATGAGAACACCCATGAGCTGCCCGCAGCCGTTCGGGCGGCGATTGAGCGCGCTCTTCTCAGCACGCCGCTCAATCGCTATCCCGACCCGCTGGCTAACGAGCTGCGCGATGCCCTGGCCGAGCGCCATGGCCTTGAGCGTTCGAACGTCATCGTGGGAAACGGTGGCGACGAGATTCTCTTCAACCTGCTCTTCGCTTTTGGGGGACCTGGCCGTACGGTGCTTACCTGCCCGCCCGACTTTGCCGAGTACGCGAACTTCGGAGCCATGTGCGAGGCCGACCTGCGCTTTGTCCCGCGCAGCGAGGTTGACTTTTCGATTGACGAAGACGCTCTGCTCGCCGCTGCTCAGGATGCGGCGCTGGTAATCTTGACCTCGCCCAACAACCCGACGGGCGGTCTTGTTCCCCGCTCCCTGGTGGAGCGCCTGCTTACCGAGACGGACGCGCTTGTCCTCGTGGACGAGGCCTACGTCGAGTTCGCTCCCGAGGGCGCGAGCATGGTCGATATGCTGGCCGGCCACCCGCGCCTCATGATCTTGCGTACGCTCTCCAAGGCCTTCGCGCTTGCGGGCGTGCGCTGCGGCTATCTCTTGGCAGACGCGGCGGTGGTCAACGAGCTCTCGGCCATTCGGCAGATTTACTCGCTCGACGTGCTCGCCCAGGCGACGGCGCTTGCGGCCATTCGCGAGCGCGAGCATCTGCGGCCCGTGATCGAAGACATCGTTGCCGAGCGCAGGCGCCTATCCTTGCTGCTTGGTAACATCGCCGGGCTGGAGCAATGGCCGAGTGAGGCGAACTTTATACTGGTACGCGTTCCGCACGCGAGCACGGTGCGCCAGCGCCTGCGCGATGAGCGCTCCATTCTCGTGCGCGACCTGAGCGCCGCGCCGGGCCTTGCCGACTGCCTGCGCATCTCGGTGGGCACGCGGCGGGAGAACGACCTTCTGGTGGATGCGCTGACAGCGCTGGTAGGGAAGGAGACGCGATGAGGAGTGCGACCGTTACCCGTAAGACGGGTGAGACGAACATCACGGTGAGCGTCAATCTTGACGGCACGGGAAGCTGTGACATCAAGACGGGCGTTGGCTTCTTTGACCACATGCTGACGGCGCTTGGCCGCCACGCCCTGCTCGACCTTGCGGTGCACTGCGAGGGTGACACCTGGGTGGACGACCACCATAGCGTCGAGGACGTGGGTATCGCCTTGGGTCAGGCCATCGGCCAGGCGCTCGGCGACAAGAAGGGCATCCGTCGCTTTGCTGACGTTGCCGTTCCCCTTGACGAGGCGCTGGTCCTTGCGGCTGTTGACGTCTCGGGACGTGGTGAGCTCTATTGGGACGTGCCCATCAAGGCAGACAAGGTCGGAACCTTCGACACCGAGCTGGGCAAGGAGTTCTTCGTGGGCTTCGCGCGCCAGGCGGGCCTGACCCTGCACATTCGCGAGCTGACTGGCGAGAACGCGCATCATATCCTCGAGGCGGCCTTCAAGGCCTGCGCTCGCGCCCTGCGCGTTGCCTTTGAAGATGACCCTCGCGTTGAGGGCGTTCCTTCGACGAAGGGAACCCTGTAATGCAACGCAATCGCATCGTAGTGGTCGATTACCACAAGGGAAACCTGCTCTCGGTGGCTCGCAGCGTCACCGATGTTGGGGGAGATGTGCTCATCTCCGACGATCCGCGCACCATCCGCGAGGCCGAGGGCGTCATCTTGCCGGGCGTGGGGAGCTTCGAGGACGCCATGAGCTATATGGTTGAGGTGGGACAGGCTGACGCCGTACTCGCCTCGATTGCCTCCGGCGTGCCCTTCCTCGGCATCTGCCTGGGACAGCAGCTGCTCTATAGCCAAGGCTTCGAGCGCAGCGGCGAGACGGACGGGGAGAGCGTCGAGCCGGTGAAGGGCCTCGGCGTGCTCGAGGGCTCAGTTACCAAGCTCGACGCGGGGCGCCTGAAGGTGCCGCACGTAGGCTGGGACCAGCTCCACCTGAGTGATACGGGGCGGCGCTGCCCGCTCTTCGTCGACGTGGCCGAGGGTGCCAACGTCTACTTCACGCACTCCTTCGCCCTGGCCGACGACATCGACCAGGACACCGTTGCCACGCGCACGCACTACACGCGCACCTTCGCCTCGTCCGTCTGGAAGGACAACGTCTTCGGCGTGCAGTTCCATCCCGAGAAGTCCTCGTCGACGGGCCTCGCCATCCTGCGCAACTTCGTCAACATCGTGAGGGGATAGTCCATGCTGCTCTTTCCTGCCATCGACCTCGTCGCGGGCCAGGTGGTACGCCTGCGCCAGGGCGAGCGTTCCCAGATGGACGTCTATTCGACTGACCCGGTAGCCGTGGCGCGCGACTTCGCCGCACGCGGTGCCCGCTGGATCCACGTGGTCGATCTGTCTGCCACCTTCGGTGAGGATAGCGACGCTTTGGCAAAGAATGCCCAGGCCATCCGTGCCATCTGCCAGGTGGAGGGCATCAGCGTGGACACCGGCGGTGGCGTACGCGACATGGCGGCCGTTGAGCGTCT
>CAJOKK010000069.1 GCA_905235165.1 uncultured Atopobiaceae bacterium
GGGAGATTCGCTCCCCTTCGTTCGACATCACTATAAAGCCGGCGCTCTCCAGCTTCTCCGCCGCCTTCCCCAAGCTCGCACCCGTGGGGAACTCAACCAGCACATCAACGATATCCTTTGCCCAGATGCCCTCCACGGCGGTACTGCCTATGTGGCTCATCCTCTCAACCGGAAAGCCGGACAAGAGCTCGACAAGGTCGGCCTCGATCTCTGCGTACTGCCGGCCCCACCCATCGTCATGCTCCACGAGGAAGATGGGAAAGAGCTCCCAAAGCTCTTCCAGCGTCATGTCCGAAAGATCTTTTCCCATGCCTCTCCCCCGCCCCTCTTCTCGCAGGCAAGCTCCGTCAGTAGTCGAGAAGACGGCCGTAATCGTTCCACTCGCCAAACATCTCGCCCTTCTTGGTATGGGCGATCAGGTTTGCCAGGGCACGCTCATAGGCCTGCTGGTCCTTCTTGTAGAAGGCCACGTTGTAGGCACGAATACGCTGGTAGAGAGGCGGAAACTTCTTGAAGGCGCTCCAGCAGCGAGCATCCTTGAGCGCGCGCTCCACGCCTGGGTCGATGCGGAAACTGCGCGGGCCCATAGCCGGCAGCGCGGCTCGCCCGGCGTCCGTCATGAGGCCAAGCTTCTCCAGCCTGCGCACCCGCTCCTTGTTCAGCTCCGTCCAGGGGCTGCGTGGCTTGCGAGGAGAAAAGCGCTGCAGGGTCTGGCCGTCGACGTTCTTGAACGTAGCGTCAATCCAACCAAAGCAGAGTGCTTCCTCCACGGCGTCCAGATAGCAGAGCACGCCCGCATCGGCCTCATCCGGCCTTCCGCGCTTCACGGCCACCCAGCACTCCTGCTCGCTCGCGTGATGCGTCTCGAGCCAAGAGCGAAAGGCCTGCCGATCAGTGACGTCAGAAAGTATGTTCACGAGTTCCATAGCCATGCGAACACTATACGGCAACAGCTACGCCGCGCCCTGCTCGTGAGCGTTCACATACAGCACCACAACAAGCACCAGCGCCAGCATCGCCAAATACATGAGGAGCGTTGCGGCATAGCCACCGGTAAAGTCGTACATGAAGCCCACCACGGTGGCAAAGACAGCGTTTGAGATATTGCCCACCAAGCTGAGGGTGGGATAAGTTTTACCGTAGTTTGCCAGGCCAAAGGCATCGCGCGTCTGCATGGAGATGCCCACCGTTCCCATCGCATAGCAAAGGCCAAAGAGCCCGCCCGCAACAATCAGGGGGCCGGGCACCCGCAGGAGCAGCATTATGACAACGGACACGGCGCACAAGGCGGTATACAGCAAGAGCGATCGCTTAGTTCCCCAGCGGTCGATCAGGGCGCCCAAGACGATCTTGCCCGCGCTGTTTGAAATCATGGACACCGAGAGCATGCTGGCTCCCACCGTGGCACCCAGGGCGTAGGTCTCGGCTATGCCCGGGAAGTGCTGCGGCAGGGCCGTGAGGGCGGAGACGCACAGGGCGTAAACGAAGAGGGCCGCAAAGACGAGCCTGTTTATGGGCAGGGCGGGCGCATTGGCCTCAGCTACCTGGGTGTCTTGGGCAGCAGAATCCTCATCGACACCAAGCGGCAGATAGCCCTTAACGCGCGGGTCAAGCGAGGGCGTGAAGACAATGGCGGGCAGGTTGAGCACCAGCGTGAGGGCCGCGACCGTCAAAAAGCCCGCGCGCCAGCCACTTGAGCCGATGATCCCGTTCACGACAGGCGAGAAGGCCGCGCCGGCAAGGCCGCTGCAGCTCATGGCAATGCTGGTTGCCAAGGCCACGTTGCTGACAAACCACTGATTGATGACCGTGGTAACCAGCACGAAGGCAATCAAGCCTGCCGAAAGGCCGCGAAGCACGCAGAGCAGGTACATGGGCATGAGAGAGCTGCAGAGCGTGAGCGCCGCCGTCGACGCGGAAAGCACGGCCGTGCCCCCGATTATCACGGCCCTCAGGTTCTTCTCCGAAAGAATGCGCGGCAAGACGATGCCGCCTATCGCCAGGCAAATGTTGCAGATGGTGGGCATGAGGCTCACCTGGCCGCGCAAAACGCCAAACTCCTCCATGAGCGGCGTAAAGAAGAGGCCAGACACATTCGTGACCAAGCCAACGCTCGAGGACATCAGTCCGCACATTCCCAACAGCACCAGCAAATGCCTACCAGAGATCTTCACCTGGCTTCCCCTCTCCGCAAGCGAAAGTGTTACCCAGTATGAGACATTTCTCTGGCAAGATAAGAATGTAAACGATTAGCGGAAACCCGCACCGGGCTAAACGGCTACAGTAAGACACAACGCGCCAGTTGAGGCGCGCAACGGGCGGCGAAGGAGGCGAGGCATGGGCTACATCGACATACAGGGCAGGCGGGTGCTTACGGGGACGCAGCGCCCCGCGCAGTCAGTAATCTACCTGATCGACTCGCCCGAGCATCCGCTTGGCGTCGAGTTGCCGACGGAGCTTGCCTCAACCGTGGTGCTGCTTCCGGTTGCCGCATGGGCAGACGCCCTCACGCCTTGGCCGGCCGACGCGCTCTTTCATGAGGACAAGGACTTTGGCGGGCGTGCAAGTGACACGCTTGACGAGCTGCTGAACTGCGTCATTCCTCGCGTGGAAGAAGAGCTCGCGGCAGCGAGCGGCACTCGCCCCACGCGACGTGCCATCTGCGGCTACTCCCTTGGCGGGCTCTTCTCGCTCTACGCCTTCACCCACAGCGACGCCTTTGACGCCTGCGGCTGTCTATCCGGCTCGGTGTGGTACGAGGGTTGGGTCGACCATCTGCGCGCGCTCGACCTGGACCTGTCCGGACGCTTTGCCTACTTTTCGCTCGGCACCAAGGAGAAGCACGGCGGCCAGCCCATCATGCGCTCAGTGCAGAAACGCATGACCGAGTGCGTGGAGCTCCTTCGCGAGCGCGGTTGCAACGTTGACTTTGTACTTGGGCCCGGCACCCACTTAGAGCGCATCCCCGAACGTGTCAGCGCGGGGCTCACAGCTCTCGACGCGGTGCTGTAAGCGCCTCAGATGCCGCCAGCGTTCTTCGTGAGAAAAACTGGTGACCCCGGTGAAGGTCCTCGGGGTTTCAACGTAAATTGTTTCAAGCTACCTTAAGCTTCACGCCTTACGATGTTCTTGTCCACGTCGTAAGGGGGTTTTGCTATGAAAACACATGCTAGGCTCACGCTGCCTTTGGCTCTCGCCATTGCCTTGGCCGGATGCGCAGGCAACAATGCCACCGAGACGCAGGTTGATCCCGCCACAAGCGCTTCCTCGTCCAGCGTGGCAACAAGTGCCCAGATAGCCAACGAGGCCAGCAGCACCGAGAAGGCCGCCGACGAGAAGAAGCCCTTCTCCCTCACGCGCGACGACCTTACCATCAAGCAGACCGTCAGCGACGACGCCGACGACAGTCATGCCATCATTGCCGACGGCACGACGGATTCCTACGCTGATCTAGAAGTCACCAAGACCGGCGCATCCGATGGCGACGAGGCCGACTTCTACGGCACCAACGCCGCGGTCTTCGCCACGAACGGCGCCACGCTCGACCTTTCGGGCGTCTACGTCAACACGGCAGGAAAGCACGCCAACGCCGTCTTCAGCTATGGCGAGGGAACCACGCTCAACATCGCCAATTCCGTGATCGAGACGAGCGACAACTGCTCCGGCGGCATCATGGTCACCGGCGGCGGCACGCTCAACGCGACCGACCTCGCCGTCCACACCACGGGTAACTCCTCGGCCGCCATTCGCTCGGACCGTGGCGGCGGCACGCAAAAGGTAAGCGGAGGCAGCTACGTCACCGACGGCACCGGCTCGCCTGTCATCTACTCGACCGCTGACGTCTACGTGAGCGACGCGACGCTTGAGTCGACCTCCTCGCAGGGAGTCGTGGTCGAAGGCAAGAACTCCGTCTCGCTCAAAGACGTCGACCTCACCGCCAGCAATACCAGCAAGAACAGCGACAAGTCCGACTGGTACCAGGCCGTCATGATCTATCAGTCGATGTCGGGAGATGCTGCCGAGGGTGAGGCTTCCTTCACTATGGACGGCGGCACGCTTACCAACAAGAACGGTGACATCTTCTTCGTCAACAACACCGTTGCCAGCATCAACCTCACGGGAGCCAGCATCACGAACGAGGACAGCTCGGGCGTCTTCCTGCGCGAAGCCGCTGCCGGCTGGGGCAGCGAAGGCTCCAACGGCGGACACGTCACGCTCAACGCCAGCAAGCAGCAGATCGACGGCGATATCCTGGTCGACAGCGTCTCCGAGCTCAACTGCTACTTGAAGGACGGATCGACCCTGACCGGTGCCGTGAACGCAGCCAACGAGGGCTCCGTCTACGTCGAGCTATCGGGCGGTTCTACCTGGAAGCTCACGGCCGACTCCTATGTGAGCGGCCTGACCTGCGATGCGGGCTCAATCGACCTCAACGGCCACACCCTCTACGTCGACGGCAAGGCCTACACGGAAAACACCAGCAGCAGCGGCTCCGCCATCGAGTTCACGGTCTCATCCGGCCATGGCATGGGTGAGGCGCCCGACGGCAATGGTGGCCCTGGCGGCCCTGGTGGCCCCGGCAACGGAGAAGAGCCTCCCGCAAAGCCCGGCGAGAACTAAGGGACAAGCGCACGGGACGCGTTAGCCACCGTGGGCTTCTGACTCACGGGAATGTTACGATGCCCTGCCAAGCTGTTACGGCTTGGCAGGGCATCGGCCGTGCGCCTGCCGGACGCCGTCCCGCTTACCTACCACACCGTTGAGCAGGTCAACGATCACCCCGCGCTGGGCTAAACGGTACGCCATAGGCACAGTTCGGAACGCCTGCCGACCTCAGCTCGGCAGGCGCTCCCCTTGCTTCTATCACGCATAAAAGACGCGGCGCGCAGGCGGGACATCCCCTCCTGCGCGCCGCGCGCTTGTGCTCTGTGGTGGCCAGGCTTAGGCGGCCTCAGCGACCTTCTGGGCACCGCCGGTGTAGGTTACGCCCTCACCGTAGATGGTGGTCCAGTCGTTCTTCATGGAGACGGGCACGTAGCCAAACTCCTTGCACTCGTCGGCCATCTTGTTGGCCTTGTCCATGTTGCCGTTCTCGCGCTCGAGGTCGTCGCAGCAGAGCTGGAAGGCAGCGCTCTTGTACTTGGGGTTAGACAACGCGTAGTTGTCCATCGCGAAATCGCCCGAGCTGTTGCCGAAGGAGAGCACCGGCTGCTTGGCAACCTCGCGCTGGATGATGTAGCACTTGTTCTCCTTGAGGGTCTTCATGAGGAAGTTGCCGCCCAGCACGAGCTTCTCGTCCTGGCCAAAGGTGTAGTCGAGGCCGTCTGCATCGGCCTGGTTGGAACCCACGAGAGACTCGTCGGAGCCCAGGACGTGGTTGAGCGGAACGTCGATGGGGCACAGTTCGGAGCTGAAGAGACCGCGCATGATGAGGCGGTCGGTGCCCGACATCATGTAGACGTCAAAGCCGTTGGCCTGCAGGTACTGAACCACCTGCACCATGGGCAGGTAGAAGCTCTGACCGCGCTTCATGCCCGTGTAGCTGGGCATGTCAGACTCGGCAAACTTGTGCACGTAGTCGTAGAACTCGTCCACGGTCATGCCCTTGAAGGCGCTGGCCACGGCCTGGCCGTGCTCGACGGGCAGCTCGCTGTAGGAGGTGCCATTCTCGTTCTGGTCGATGATCTTGGCAGCCACGGACTTCTCGAAATCGGAGGCCTTGTCCTTGTACTCAGGATCTTCCGTCACGCGGTAGACGAGCAGGGTGTAATCGAAGTAGTTGGGGTCGGTCTCATTGAGCAGGGTGCCGTCAACGTCGAAGGTTGCCACACGGTCCTCAACGGGGATGAAGTCGGGGGAGGACTCGTCAGTCACAGACTTGACATAGCTCACCAGCTCCTTCTTGAGCGGAGCGTCGTTGGTCCACAGGCTCAGCGGATCATCCTCATCGTCAACCAGTTCGAGCTTGGTGCTCTCGCTTTTGCTGGCGGTGGTTGCCGACGGCTCGGTGCTGCCGGCCTGCTTTGCTCCGGACTTGGATGCAAACATCACGCCGAGCAGCGCACAGGCGCAGAGCGCGACGATTGCCAACACGCGCCAGGTGCTGGATACGAGCTTCTTGTCTTCTTCCATTGCCATCCTTTCGTTGGTGAATTCTGGCTTTGTCGAAAGGATTATACGTGCGTGCGCGAGCGCCCGTCTCACGAGACGCGTGAATTACACGGTGCGTTTGTTGAGACGGGTTTTGCCTGATGATTTGCAGCTCCGTACCCTTTGCGCCTCGCGCCGTACCCTCCATGTGCCAAACCCGACCGTTCACCAGAATAATCCGCTATTCACAGAATGTTCTACATTGTGCCTTGAGAAGGCTACCCCAAATATATAACATCCTACATAGGATAAAGAACAACCTACCAAGGAAGGAAGCACCATGAACAATAAGGGTTTGGTCAACTGGGCTATCTGGATTTCGGTCCTCTCGGGCATCTATGTAGCCGCCTATCTCTTTACGGTGGGAACCTTCACGTCCGAGAATGTGCTGCCGGGTTACCAGATTGTCTATGCCACGTTCACGGCGCTGCCCATCTACTTCACGGCCGGCGCCAAGCGCGAGGACTTCTTCAAGTACTGCCTCTCCTACATCACCGGTGTGTGCTGGGGCATGCTCTACCTTTGGATCATGGACCGTCTCGCGGCCTACGGCATCATTACCAATCCTTGGATCAACATCGCGGTTGTGGTTGCCGTCGTCTGCACCATCGAGTGCGCGCTGCACTTCACGGTGCTCTCTAAGCTGCCCATCTCCGTGGTTCCTGCGCAGTTTGGCGCCATCTCCAACACCTTCTGGTGCTCCAACATGTCCATCTCCATCCTGGGGCCTGGCGCGAGCGCACTCGCGGGCTTCTACAGCTTTGCCGCGGTGCCCGTCCTGATGCTCACCCTGTGCGGTGGCACGCTGCTGGGCCTCATCTGCAACGAGGGCCTGCATTTTATCAACGAGAAGACCGGTTCCTGGCAGCTGCCTGGATCTGACAAATAGGGGAGAGGCCGAGTACGAGCTCGGATTCCATAGAGGCAGAAGGCACGTCCATAGGTTTGAATGAAGGAGGATCTACCCATGGCAGAAGAGACCAACGAGGCCATCCCCGTCGAGGTCGGCGCAAAGCTGGGCAACGAGCTGCGCGCGGGAACCGTCTCCAAGACGGGTTCCACCAAGCGCACCCAGGAGCTCAACGGCATGCTCCACGCCAACCGTCCCAACGTCGACATCACCCGCGCCCGCGTGTTCACCAAGGTGTACCGCGAGACCGAGGGCGAGCCTGCGCTCATGCGCCGCTACAAGGCCTGCGCCGAGATGTACCGCAACCTGTCCGATACCGTCTACGACTACGAGCAGCTGGTGGGCTGGCCTACCAAGCGTCCGCGCGGCGCCAACTTTGCCGTTGAACTGCATGCCCACTGGATGATCGACGACCTGCCCAACCTGCGCAACCGCACCTACGACCCCTTCGAGATTACCGACGAGGACTACGACGAGCTCATGAACGACATCCTTCCGTACTGGAAGGACAAGACCGCGGCCGCCCAGTGGGCTCACTACGTGACCCCCGAGGAGTGGGACCGTGCCCAGTTTGGCGGCGTCTCCGACGTTTCCAACTACATCTGCGCCAA
>CAJOKK010000070.1 GCA_905235165.1 uncultured Atopobiaceae bacterium
GGTTCTACCTGAGGAGGTTGCGCTAGCGCGCATGGACATAGCCATCTGCATGATCGTCACGTTCCTGCTTACTCTCGCCAACGGTTTCTTCTCGGCGTCGGAAATGGCGGTTGTCAACGCGAAGCGATCCATTCTTGAGCCAGAGGCCGAGGACGGAGATCGCAAGGCCCAAGCGGTGCTCGATTTGGGTTCGGATACGGGTGAGTTCCTTGCGGCAATCCAGGTTGCCATCACCCTCGTGGGCTTTGCTGCCTCGGCATTTGCGGCAACCAGCCTTTCCGGGCCCTTTGGTGCCTTTCTCGCATCGCTTGGCTTGCACGAGGGTGCTGCCAACGTTCTCGCAACGGTCATTATCACCTTGCTCGTCTCTTACTTCTCCATCGTTATCGGCGAGCTGGTTCCCAAGCGCATGGCCCTGGCCAATGCCGAGGAAGTAGCCAAAACGGTGGCTGGGCCCGTGAGTGCCTTCATGAAGCTCGTCTCCCCGCTGGTTTGGTTGACGGCGAAGTCGGCGGAGGGGCTTTCTGCCCTTCTCGGTATCGCCGATCCGGGCGATCGCCAAGGTGCCTCCGAGGAAGAGATCAAATACCTCGTCACAGATGCCGAAGACCTCACTGAAGAAGAGAAGTCCATGATTCACGACGTCATTGACCTGGGCGATTCGGTTGCTCGTGAGGTCATGATTCCGCGTGTTGACATGACGGCCGTCTCTGACGACAGCTCTCTCTACGAGGTGCTTGATCTGATGCGTAAGACGGGCTACTCGCGTCTGCCGGTCTATCACGACACGGTCGACAAGATCGTGGGAATCGCCCATATCAAAGACCTTCTCCAGCCTATCCTTGACCAGCGCTCTGAGTCCGACAAGATCAATCGCTACATGCGTCAGGCAACCTACGTGCCCGACACCAAGGACATCATCCCCCTGCTGTCCGAGATGCAGACCAGCCATGAGCAGATGGCGATCGTGGTTGACGAATATGGCGGAACGGCTGGTGTCATCACGGTTGAAGACATCGTTGAAGAGGTCGTGGGTGAGATCGAGGACGAGTTTGACCCCGACAACAAGTACCTGACCCAGCTCTCCGACCGCGAATGGCTTGTTGACGGGCACTTCTCCATTGATGACGCGATCGAGCTCGGCTGGCCCATCGAAGATTCGGATGAGTACGAGACGGTTGCGGGCTTCGTGCTCGAACTCGCCGACAAGCTCCCGCGTCCTGGCGACTCCTTCGAGGTGGAGGGTTATGTCTTCCTCGTGCAGAGCATGCGCGGCCGTCGCGTCTCGCTTCTGCGTGTGACCGCCCCTGACGTGGCGCTCGAGCAGCAAGAGGGCGAATCGAAGGAAGATTAGCGCAGGTCTGCCCGCTTCGTGCGAGAGGTAGCGCGCTGGTGCTTAAACTACAATGGGATAAAAGAAGTACCAGACCAGATAGGGTGGTAACCCATGGCACAGGTTGTTGATATCAAGAGGGTTGAGATCGGCCCTAGCTACGTGACCGCGCGCGTCTACATTGATGAGTCTGCTCCGCTGATGACTAGCGAGGACCTTGAGGGCACGGCACGCGTGTATCACCTGCTGCCCCACATCATCGAGCATGTCTGCCTCGGCGACAAGGGCGAAACCTTCAAAGACGTCATGGGCGACACCGAGCTCGCGCACCTGCTCGAGCACGTTACGGTTGAGATTCTGGCGCAGACGGACGTTGCCGGCGACGTGACCTATGGTCGCACCTATGCGGTCGAGGGTGAGCCGCGTGTCTACGATATCGAGTTCCCCTGTCCTGATGACGTGCTGGTGCTGGGCGCCTTGTCCAGCGCGAGCTGGATCCTGCAGTGGGCCTATGCGGGTGGAGAAGACTCTGCTCCCGACATCGATGCCACGGTTAAGGGCCTCGTGGGCCTTCTGGGCTCCCTGCCGCAACCGCCAGCACCGCAGCCTGCCACGCGTGAGTATGTGGTGGAGGGCAATGATGCCCGTGCAGTCCTTGAGGAGCTGGGACTGCTCGATGAGCTTAAAGAGGACGAACTACCACTGCCAGAGGTGCCTGAGGACGAGGGCACGGCGGTTCCCTCCTGGCTTGAGTCCACGGATGAGCCAGAGGATTCTGAGGCAGAGGCAGAGGAAGAGTCTGCTGGGGCAGACGTCTACGTTGACCCTGCCGAGATCGACAGGATTCTCGGTCTTGACCCTCGGGACGAGTTTGAGGGCCCTGACACCTTTGCAGAGGTGATTCAGGGAGAAGAGAACGAACAGGCTTTGGACGGGGAAGAGCTTGAAGAGGAGAGCGACGCCCTGGAACTCGATGAGGACGAAGAGCTGATCGAGGACGAGCTTGAGGAAGACTTCGAAGAGCTCGATGAGGACGAGTCGGAGGACGAGGATGCGTCCGACGGCGAGTCGGAGGATGTGTCCGAGGAGCTTGACGAAGAGGACTTGGAAGCTGCTGAGGACGAGCTCGAAGAAGAGGCCGACGAATCTGAGGATGAGGTCTCTGACGAGCAGGACGCAGACGTGTTGACCGACGAGGCGACCGCTGAGGAGCCGGCTCCCAAGCCCTCCTTCCTTCTGGACGACGAGCCTGAGGTCGAGACGGTGAGTGAGCCCGCAGATGAGCCTGAGGATGAGTCGTCTGATTCGAAGATTGAGTCTGATGATGCAATTGAGACCGATTCAAACGAGTCAGACGAATCGGATATCGATTCAGATGATTCGATTGAAGAAGAGTCGCAGGTAGATGAGGAAGATCGTACACCGCGTCTTTTTGACGATCTTGACGCGGAGCTCGAGGCGATCGACGACTAGTCTGTCTACCGCCTACGGTGCGTGACCGCTCAGTTACGAGTTTTGGCGTATACGTAATGTTTCGTCTAGTCTGATAATGACTGAGTATGCTAAAGCTATTCAAGGGTCGTTTGAATGTGCCAGGAAGGCATGAATCAGGAGGTTCGATATGAGTAGCAGTAACAAGCTCGCCCTCGCCTTTGGCGGCCTCGTTGGTACGCTTGTCGGCGTGGGTATCGGTACCCTCATCGCCCCGCGTTCGGGCGCCGAGAGTCGTGCCATGGCCGCCGATGCCATGAACGATGCGTGGGATTCCGCCGTTGACTCCTATGAGCGCAAGAGCTCCCAAGTCAGCGACAAGATTAATACCGTGCGTCCTTCCGTCGACGCCACCACCGACGACCTTCGCGCAAAGGTCGACCTTGCCCGCGAGCGCATGGATCAGCTTCGCGAGTCGCTTTCCGATGCCGTCTCTAGCTCCTCGTCTCATTTCAGCGATGCCGTGACGGTCGTCGCCGACAAGGTTGCTGCCGCCGAAGAGGCCGCAGCAGCAGCGAGCACCGAGGCCGAGGCCGTCAAGGTCGAGGTTGTTGACGACAGCGAACTCTAAGTTCTTCTCGCAAACGCCAAGCCAACGGGGCGCCGCCGTAAGGTGGCGTCCCGTACTTGTATGGAGGATACACAGGAGGAAGGGGAGTGCGATGCGCACCTTGAGCGATGTGAACGGTAAGCCCATCTATGCCCCCAAGAAGGGAAAGTCCGGCAGCTTCGAGCGTCTGGGCAAGGCACATCTGGCTGTCTTCTCGCCCGACGGCAAGAAGGTGGTGGGGTTTCTCGTGAAACGTCCTGACATTGTCGGCATGGTGAAGCGTCCCGACGTCTTTGTGGCCCTGGATGCCTTGGCTCCGGTGGACGGGGGCTATCGCGTGACCTTGGGCGATGAGAGCTACGACAAGCGAGCCCGTGAGCGCTTGGGCCTTGATTGGGACCTCTGCGTGATGTGGGCCGGCATGGATGCGAAGACGACCAAGGGCACTATCCTTGGTTACGTGGGAGACGCAAGCTTCGACGAGGCTACCGGCCAGGTGTCCGCCTTCTTCATCGGTGACGGCGGTGTTGCCGAGTCGCTGGTGGGAAGCGTCCAAGTTCCCGTTGACATGCTCGTTGGCTACAAGAAGGGCTTCATGCTGCTCAAGCCCGAGGCCGCCAGCCAAGAGCTCACCGGAGGTCTTGCGGGAAAGGCCGGCGAGGCCGCAGCCAAGGCGAAGGCAGGCGGTGCGAAGGTGGCAGACAAGGGGTCAAAAGCCATCGGCAAGCAAATCGGAAGAACCAAGGGCATGTTCGGTGCCTTCATGGACGAGTACAAGAAGGCCTCTCAGTAGTCGCGCTCCTCGTGCGGTGCACGAGGCAAGACGTGTGAACTTGGTGGATTGCAAAATCGGAGATAGAATACACAGGTTGCGCATTGAGTCGCACAGTCCTATTTCCCAAGAGAAGGGTCATTGATGAAACCTCGACCTCGCAGTCGATGACCCCTCGGTGCTGCCTTTGTTCGTGGTGTCGTGGGGTGCCACAACGAAGGAGTACACATGATCTACCTCTCCCAGCTTCTGGGTAACTCAATCTATGACGCGGATGGAGAACCGATAGGCACGGTCTCTGACCTTGGCATCGCCACGGGCGAGGTCTTCCCGCGCGTTACGTCCCTGGCCTTCATGGGGCCTGGCAAGACCCCCTTCATGATCAGCTGGCGCAAGTACGTCGACAGCTTTGACGACCATCAGGTCCAGCTCAAGGTGAGCGCGACCGACCTGCGATTTTCCTATCTGCAGCCGTCGGAGGTCCTGGTTGCGCGCGATCTTCTCGACAAGCAGATCGTGGACACGCGTGGCATGCGCGTCGTGCGCGTGAACGACCTCAAGCTTTCTGACACAAGCTCCTCGCAGCTGCGCCTGCTCGGTGCCGAGGTTGGCGTGCGCGGCCTGCTGCGTTCGCTCTCTCCGCACCTGGAAAGCCTGGTTAGCCAGGTGGCGCGGTCGATGGGCCGGCCCATTCCCGAGCGCATCATCGCCTGGAACTACATGGACCTCATCGAGCGTGACCTTTCCAACGTAAAGCTCTCGGTGAGCCACAAGACCCTCGACGACATGCACCCGGCCGACATCGCCGACATCATCGAGCAGCTTGACCCGCGCCTGCGAGGCCAGGTCTTCGCGACGCTCGACGACGAGATGGCGGCCGAGGCCATGGCGGAGCTCGATGACGACGAGATGGCAGCCGAGCTCGTGGGCCGCATGGAAGAGGGTGCGGCATCAAAGGTTCTTTCTGAGATGGACCCAGACGATGCTGCTGACCTCGTGGCCGAGCTCGACTACGAGAAGGCCGAGAAGCTGCTGCGCCTGATGGGCGTGAAGGAGCAGAAGGCCGTCCGCCAGCTCCTGGGCTATCGCGAGAACACTGCGGGCCGCATCATGACCTCGGAGTTTCTTGCGGTTGACGAGGGCGGAACGGTTGCCGATGCCACTGAGGCCCTTGCCGCCCTCGACGAGGACTTCGAGTCGGTTCACTACATCTACCTTGTTGACGAGCAGCGCCACATCGAAGGTGTCGTTACCCTGCGGCAGCTCATCGTGAGCGACCCCGACACCAAGCTCGCTGACCTGGCCGAAAACGACCTGGTTACCGTCGGCCCCGAGGACGACCAGGAGGACGTTGCCGAGACCATCGGTAAGTACAACCTGCTCGCCCTGCCCGTGGTGGACGACAACGAGCGCCTTATCGGCATCGTGACTGTTGACGACGCCCTCGAGGTCTTGCAGGAGGAGCACGAGGAAGACCTGGCCATCATGGGTGGCCAGAGCCTTGGCACCGACGAGCAGAGCGACAACGTGCTTGGCCGCCTGCTCAGTAACGAGGCCTGGTTCTTCCTGTGGGCACTTGCCCTGGGCATCCTTGCGGCGGTTACGGCCACCACGATGGACAACACGCTTGACGGCGTTTTGCTCTCCCTGGGCCTACCCCTGGTGCTGCGCGTGTCAGGCGACATGGTTCGCTACGTCACGAGTTTCTTCCTCGAACACGATCCCAACGACGAGGACATGCCTACGCTCGCGGGCTTTACCGTGCGTGGCATCGTTTCTTCTGCGGTCTACATTGGCATGTCCTACCTGGTCATGTATGCCCTGGCTTCGACTTTTGTCACTATGACTAACCCCGTCCTGTGCATGCTTTCTTGGTCGGACGGCAGCATGGGAGGCGCGCTTCTGCTCGCCTTCCGCGCCGCGGTGACTTGTGTGCTGGCCACCTTCGCCACCGCTCCGCTTTACCTGACCTACCTGCGTCGCATGGACGAAGCAGGTGAGGAGGCAAGTGGAGCTTCCCTGCGTGGCACGGCTATGGTGCTCGCCTTCCTTCTCTACCTTGCGCTTGTGCTGTATTGGGGGGTGTCGGCCTGATGCGATCTGCCCAAGAGAAGAGCTCGAAGGAGCAGCCTAAGCGCGAACGCCTGCAGCCCGCACTCGTCTTGGCGGCCATGGGTCCCGGCATGGTGGCAGCCCTGGCAGGTGCCGACGCCGGTGGCGTGGCAGCCTATTCCAACGCCGGTGCCCTTTACGGCTTTGACCTGCTCTGGACCGTGCCGGTCATGTGCCTCCTGCTGATTGTCGTGCAAGAGACAGCGGCGCGCATGGGCTGCGTTACGGGCAAGGGCTTTGCCTCGCTCATTCGCGAGCAGTACGGCGTGCGCCCCTCCACGGTGGCCATGCTTGCCCTGCTCATCTCCAACGCGACCGTGACGCTTTCCGAGTTCGCGGGCATCGCCTCGGGCTTTGCCCTCTTCGGCGTGCCGACCTACGTGAGCGTGCCGGCCTCGGCCATCGCCATCTGGACGCTTACCATGAGCGGTTCTTATCGCCGTATCGAGAAGATCCTTCTCGCTATCAGCTGCGTCTTTCTCACCTACGTCGTTGCGGGCTTCATGGTGGGTCCCGACTGGGGCAAGGCGCTGCATGACACCTTCATTCCCACCTTCTCGTCTGACCTCAGCTATCTTTCGCTCATCGTGGCGCTGGTGGGTACGACGATTGCCCCGTGGATGATCTTCCTTGCCCAGAGCAACGTGGTCGAGCGCGACGCGCGCGAGCGCGACATCCCCTACCAGCGCATCGACACCGTAGCGGGTTCCATCGTCGCGAGTGTCATCAGCTGGTTCATCATCCTGGTGACGGGCGCGGTGCTCTTCCCGGCCGGTATCAAGGTCGCCGGTGCCGAGGACGCGGCTATCGCGCTTGCCCCGCTTGTGGGCCAGTACGCGCAGGCCCTATTCGGCGCTGGCCTCATCGGGGCCTCCTTCCTTGCAGCCTGCGTGCTTCCCGGCATTACCTCAAGTGCCATCTGCGAGGCCTTTGGCTGGGAACGCGGCAGCGACCGAAGTTGGGGAGAAGCGCCGGTCTATCGTGGCATCATCACCGCCATCCTCGTGCTCTCTGCCTTCGTGGTCCTGCTCCCGAATGCGAACCTCTTCGGCATCATGATGGCCGCCCAGGTCATCAACGGCGTGCTCCTGCCGGTCCTGCTCTTCTTCATGGTGGGCATCGCGAGCGACCGTCACGTGATGGGCGAATACTGCAACGGCCGCATCTGGAACGCGCTAATGTGGTTCACCATCGTCTCAGTGACGATCCTCACCGTAGTGATGTTCATCCTCCAAGCCCTCGGCTACTGACCCAGAGCGCGACGGGTCGATTGGTGACAGGCGGGGGTGCGGGGTTGGGGAGTGAGTCAGTTACCGTAGTCCTTTTTGACTCATTTCACTTTTGATGTCGGAGAGCGGGCCAGCCACCGGCCCCCTTGGCCCGGGAGGGCTCGCGTG
>CAJOKK010000071.1 GCA_905235165.1 uncultured Atopobiaceae bacterium
GGGTGAGGTCCCGATCATCACCCTACATATCGTCTGTCCGAGCGAGCGGAGCGAGCGAGTCCCGCAGCTGCCGCGCCGTAGCGACGAGCGTCCTTGCCGCAGAGTTCACGCGGGGCCTTCCGCCCCGTTCCCTCCGCATGGCATCAAAAGTGAAATGAGTCAAAAAGGACTACGGTAACTGACTCACCCGATGGCGGTGTGGAGGATGTCGAGGAAGGCTTCGGCGGAGCGGCTGGCTACTAGCTCTTCGGGGAAGTCGATCGCGTCGAGAAGGGCCTCAGCCTTCTCGAAACGGCCAACAGCGCTCGAGATGTGCGCGTCAGTGTTCACGGCAATCGAACAGCCCAGCTCGGCACAGCGTCGTGCGATCTCTCGGCAACGTTCGTCGGACTTACCAGAGTCGAAGCTATGCTCGTTTACCTCGATGAGCTTGTGGCGGTCGCGCGCGGCCTTCACCACGGTGTCTATGTCAAAGTCTAGGCCCGAGCGGCCCACGTGGCCAAGAATCAGCACCTTGGGATGGTCGAGCGCCGCGACGTACATGCGCGTGATCTGCTCTCGCGTTGCGCCCTTCGTGAAGTCGGACGCATGGATGCTCGCAACCGCGTAGTCGCAATGCTTCATCACCTTGTGCTGAAGCGTCTCGGGATTGGGCAGCTTATCGCCCGCAAGCGAATGCGTCACCATATAGTTGTGGCCATAGAGGTTGCCGTCGAGGTCAACGATATCGGCCTCGCAGCCATGCAGCAGCTTCACGCCGTGCCACTCGCGCGGCCAGATCTTCATGTTGACGAAGTACTGGTAGTCTCGGATGTCGGGCTCGCCGTTGACCTCGGGATACACGAGCCTGGAGAAGTGATCGGCCGCGCCGTAGAGCTCAAGCCCACGCTCCGCCGCTGCTCGCACGTTCTCCTCGATAGTCGAATACGCATGACGAGAGAAAAGTGTGTGCGTGTGAACGTCGCATAGGATGCGCATGGCGAGCTCCCTTCGCGGTGAGGACTTGCGCCGCCGACGGGGCGACGGCGCCCGTTTCTTCACTTAATGATACTGCTTGGCGAGCTTTTCCCACGCTGGCATAGAGTTAACGATGGTCTCGTAGCTCACGCAATAGCCAATGCGCACCCAGCCCTTGCAACCAAAGCTGTCGGAGGGCACGGGGAGAAGATCGAGGGCCTTGGCCTTCTCGAAGAATGCCTCAGCATCGGGTTCGGGTGACTTGACCCACAGGTAGAAGGCACCGTCGGGCTCGATGTACTCGTAGCCCAGACGGGTCAGCCCCTCGGTGAGCGCCTTGCGGTTGCGCGCGTAAGCCTCGACGTCGGAGGGGACGTCCACACAGTCGGCCAGGACGCGCTGGAAGATTGCCGGGGCGCAGACGAAGCCCAGCTTGCGACCGGCACCGGCTATAGCGAGCACCAGCTCGTCGTGCTCGGGATTGGTGGGCGGCACGAGCACCCAACCGATGCGCTCGCCCGGCAGGGAGAGCGACTTGCTGTAGGAGTAGCACACGATAGTGCGGTCGTAGATCGCCGGGTTCCAGGGAACCTCGGCACCGTAGGTGATCTCGCGGTAGGGCTCGTCGGAGATGAGGTAGATGGCCGTACCCAGCTCCTCGGAGCGCTCGCGCAGCACGGCGGCAAGGGCCTCGAGGTTAGCACGGGTATAGACGGAGCCCACGGGGTTGTTGGGGCTGTTGATCACGATGGCCTTGGTGCGGGCGGTGATGGCGGCACGCACGGCCTCGGTGTCGATCTGGAAGGTAGCCTGATCTGCCAGGACCTCGACGCAGGTCGCACCCGAAGTCTCGATCCAGACGCGATACTCCGGGAAGTAGGGGGCAATGACGATGACCTCGTCACCCGGATTGACCAGGGCATGGAAGCTGATGGAGAGGGACGCCGCGGCACCACAGGTAAGGTAGAGGTCGTCTGCGGAGGCAACGGGCGCACCCGCACACTCAGCCTGGAAGCGACGAGTCAGCGAGGCGGCCACGGCCTCACGCACCGGCGGCAGGCCGTTGGCAGGCGTATAGCCATGCAGCTGCACGGGCGGCAGGTCAAGCGAGCGCAGCAGGGACTGACGCACCTCCTCGGGCGCCGGGATGGACGGATTTCCCAGGGAGAAGTCAAAGACCTTCTCCTCACCCACCTCGGCCTTGCGCGCCTGGCCATAGGCAAAGATCTCGCGGATGGACGACTTTGACGCACCGTACGCATAGCTCTTCTCGTTCACTGCCATCTTGCTTCTCCTCTCGAAAAGAAAGGCACACGGAAGCAGGTCTTCCGTGTGCCCTCTGTCATTGCTGTGCCTGCAAGCTACTCGGCCTTGGTCTCGTTGGCAGGTTTGGTCTCGCCAGCGGTCGCGGGTTCGTCGGTGCCTTCTGCCTCGTTGGCGGCGTCGGCGCCGTCGGCAGCCTCGGCAGCTTCGGGCTCGCTCTTGTCAGCAAGCCGAGGCGCGTTGCGGTTGGCCGCCTGCTCAGGATGGGCCTTGGCGAACTCCTCCCAGCGGTCATCCAGAAGCGCGTCGACGGCCTCGCCCTCGACGGTCTCGCGTGCGAGCAGGACCTCGGCCATGGTCTCCATCTGCTTACGACGCTCTTCGAGCACGGTCTTGGCGCGGGCGTGGGCCTCACGCATGATGCGCTCGACCTCGTCGTCAATGCGCTTGGAGGTCTCGGCGGAATAGTCCTGGTGACTCGCGTAGTCGCGGCCGAGGAAGACTTCGTGGTTTGCCTCGCCGAAAACCTGGGCGCCGAGCTCATCGCTCATGCCATAGCGCGTGACCATCTCGCGCGCGATCTTGGTGGCGCGCTCGAGGTCGTTGGACGCACCGGTGGTGATGTCCTTGCAGAAGAGCTCCTCGGCCGTGCGACCAGCCAAGAAGACCGCGATCTGGTCGAGCATGCCGTCGCGCGTGTCGAGGAAGTGGTCCTCTTCGGGCACCTGCATGGTGTAGCCGAGCGCCTGACCGCGCGCGATGATCGAGATCTTGTGCACCGGGTCGGAGTTCTCGAGCACGTGACCCACCAGGGCGTGGCCGCTCTCATGATAGGCGATGGTAGTGCGCTCGCGCTCCGTGATCACGCGGCTCTTGCGCTCCGGGCCGGCCACGACACGCTCCATGGCCTCCTCGATCTCGCTCGAGGAGATGCTGTCCTTCTTGCGACGGGCGGCGAGAAGCGCTGCCTCGTTCATGAGGTTGGCAAGGTCGGCACCCGAGAAGCCCGGAGTCAGCTGAGCGATACGCTCGAAGTCGATGCTCTCGTCGAGCGGCTTGTCCTCACTGTGGACGCGCAGGATCTTCTCGCGACCATTGAGGTCGGGACGGTCAACCGTCACCTGACGGTCAAAGCGGCCCGGACGCAGGAGGGCCGGATCGAGGATGTCGGGACGGTTGGTGGCAGCGATGAGAATAACCGTCTGATTGTCCTCAAAGCCGTCCATCTCAACGAGCAGCTGGTTGAGGGTCTGCTCGCGCTCGTCATGACCGCCACCCACGCCGGCACCACGCTGACGGCCCACGGCGTCGATCTCGTCGATAAAGATGATGGAGGGAGCCTCCTCCTTGGCCTGCTTGAAGAGGTCGCGCACGCGGGAGGCACCCACGCCCACGAACATCTCAACGAAGTCGGAGCCACTGATGGAGAAGAAAGGCACGCCCGCCTCGCCGGCAACCGCCTTGGCTAGCAGGGTCTTGCCCGTTCCCGGAGGGCCTACCAGCAGCACGCCGCGCGGAATCTTGGCGCCCATCTTGCGGTAGCGCTCGGGTTCGGTGAGGAAGTCCTTGATCTCCTGCAGCTCCTCGACGGCCTCCTCAATGCCCGCCACGTCGTCGAACTTGACCTTGGGACGCGACTCCTCGCTCGTGCGCGCGTGCTCCGCGCGGCCAAAGCCCATGGTGCGGCTGTTTTGGCCGTTGACCTGGCGCATGAAGTAGAGCAGAGCGCCGACCACGACAACCGTCGGCACGATGGTGGCCAAGACGGTCTCCCAGAGCTCGAAGTCCGAGTTATCGATCCTGAAGATCGTCTTGGGATGCGCGGCCATGAGTATCTGCAGGGTGTCGCTGCCCACGTACTCGCTCTTGAACTTCACGGCCTTGCTCTCGTCACCCACGTCACGCCCGTCGGGGTAATAGGTTCCCGTGAGCTCGCCGGTGTGCACGTGGTAGGTCACGTCCTTGACGCGGTCCTCCTCGACAGCCGACACGAAGGAGTTCGTGGCGATCGAGACCGTATCTCCCTTGGTGGCGGTCTTGATGTAGCCGCGCATCGTATAGGAAACGAGCATGGCAATGAGGATGGCCGAAAGCGCGACCTGCCAGGTCACCGGCTTCTTCGGCGAGCCGGGCTTGCCCTTCTCGCCTGCGCCGGGAACGGGCGGCTGCCCCTCCTGCCGGGTGTTCTTCTCGTCCTGCTGCTTCTTCTCACCTCCGAAGCTACCCTCGGGAGGCATCGGCCCCTTCTTTTCTTGCTGCTGATTGTTATCTGACACGTGTAGGCTCCTTGCCACAATGGCGCCGTGCGGCGCGGCTTTTAGCTGTCGTATACCTCATGCTTGAGCACGCCGATGTAGGGAAGGTTGCGGTAGTGCTCCTGGTAATCAAGGCCGTAGCCAACGATAAACTCGTCGGGGATGGTGGTGCCAACGTAGCGCGGCTCGACGGCGGCCACGCGGTTGGGCGTTTCCTTGACGGAGAAGGCCGCGATGGAGATGGAGGCACAGCCGCGCTCGCGAAGCATGCCCATAATGTGCTTGAGCGTCAGGCCCGAGTCGAGGATGTCCTCCGCAATGATGACGTGACGTCCCTCGACATCGGTTTCGAGGTCTTTGAGAATGCGCAGCACGCCCGTGCTCTTCGTGCCACCCAGATAGCTCGTTGCGGCCATGAAGTCGATCTCGCAGGGAATCGTGATGGCGCGCAGCAGGTCGGCGGTATAGACGAAGGCGCCGCGCAAGACGCACACGAGAAGCGGGTCTTTATCTGCATAGTCACGCGAGATCTCGGCACCGATGCGCTGCACGATCTGCTGAATCTCTTGCTCGCTTATGAGCACTCTTTCTATATCGGGGTGCAAGTCCATGGGTCTCTCCTCTTATAGCTGGCCACTTTGCGGCCTAGCCATGGTTGTGCATAGTAAAAGACAATTCTAGCAGCAGCTTCGATGCAGGCTGGCAACAGGCGCGTTCATCTGGACGAATTCCGGCAACCCACACGACGCGACCACGCGGAGAGGTGCGCACGATGGGCACCTTCGCACGGTCTGCTGCGGGGACCTTTGCCTCATTCAGGAGGTCAGAGAGCTTCTTTGACTGCCCATGCATACCAAAGGGGCAGAGCACGTCGCCCGGTGCGGCGCTGTCCACCCAGAGAAGGCCGCCGAGCGAGGCGTCGATGCCACAGGCCGCTGCATCGAGAAGAACGGAGAGGCCCTCCCACTCCAGCGCATGCGCGCGGGCGAGGTCAGCGGCGCGCGAACCGGCCGGGACTTCCACCAGGCGTGCCGTCAGGCGTCGGCCGTCTGTGAGCTCTAGGCTGCCGGTCTTCTCGTCATGGTCTGCCAGGCCCGGAACCTCCAGCCAGCCCTGGTGGGCATCTTGGCCCTCGGCGGCCGCACGAATGAAGAGCAGGCCGTACTCAACGCGTGCGTCGACGTCCATGGGAAGGGTTGCCGAGCCGTGACCCGCCGCGACAAGCGTGAGCACGGCGGCGATGTGGCGGGCCTCGAGGCGGGCCGCCGGGCAGACGGCGAGCAGGGCGGAGCGAACCACGCGGCGGGCGATGGCTACCTCCGTTGCGGCCAGGCGCACGGCATCGAGGGCAACCATGCCCTCGGACTCACGACGGAGCAGGTCTCGATAGGCGCGGGCGGAGACCTGCGTCATGTAGGCGTCTTCGTCGGAGAGGATGTCGCAGGTGAAGGAAAGGCTCGAGATGACGCGCGGGTTTCTGCGCTCGATGACGGGCATGACCTCATGGCGAACGAAGGAACGCAGGTAGCGGGTGTCGCTGTTGGTGTCGTCCTCGCGCCAGACGATGCCGCGCATGCGCAGCAGGTCGCAGAGGTCTTCGTGCGTGCGGTCAAGCAGGGGACGCACGATGCGGTTGCGGCGGCGCGGGATTGACGACAAGCCCGCGGGACCCGTACCGCGCACGGCGTTCATGAAGAAGGTCTCGGCCCGGTCGTTGGCCGTATGGGCCGTGAGGATGCGCGCGGCTGAGCGCGGCGTGCCGAGCTCTTCGGAGAGCCTGTTGGCCAGCTCAGCTGCAGCGGCATAGCGTACTTCTCGGCCGGCGTTCTCCATGTTCTCGCCGCGCTCGGAGGCGAGGGCGGCCACGTCGACGCGGATAACCGTACAGGGGATGCCAAAGCGGTCGGCCAGGCCGCGGACGAACTCCTCGTCCTCCTCGGCATCTAAGCCTCGTAGCTGGTGATTTACGTGCAGCACGTGCAGGCGTTCGCGAGCAATGCGGGCTTCTCCGCGGCCGTCGTCAATGTCGAGCGTCGAGTTGGCAGCGAGCCAGAGCAGCGCTGTTGAGTCGGCACCACCCGAGACCATGAGCACCACCGGGGCGCCCGACTCGACGTCGTGGTGTCCCGAGGGGCGCTCAAAGCGCGATTCGTTTGTTCCGTATCGTTTTGAAACGTTGGGCATAGCACTCCCTTCGCAGGTGTAGTGTACGCCAAGGCACACGAAACGGCACGTCGCGCCCTTGAAGCGGCGGCGGGCAGCGGCCCGCGCGGCCGACCACGGCTGAAAGGTTTTGCATGGAAGCCCTGATTCACCTGCACATACTTGCGAGCGGTTCCAAGGGAAACGCCACCGTTGTGGAAGGTCCCGACGGTATGGTTCTTCTCGACTGCGGAATCTCGAGGAAGCAGGTGTTCCTTCGCGCGGAGGAGCTGGGCCTTGACCTGGGACGGGTTCGCGCGGTGTTTATCACGCACGAGCATTCTGACCACGTGAGCGGGCTGCCGGTGTTTGCGAAGACCTTTGGCGGCGAGATCTATACCACGGAAGGGACCGCATGCGAACGCAGCAGCCTTGAGAGCGTTGCCTTCACGCACATTGGTCATGACGACGAGCTGTGCGTGGCAGGCATGCGCGTGCGGACCTTTCCCACCTCGCATGACGTGGCCGACCCCTTTGGCCTGCACTTTCTTGTGCAGGATGGCCGAGGAGAAGTGCTTGACTCCGTGGGTTGGTGCACCGACACCGGCTATTTGACCGAGCGCGCCTTCGAGGAGCTGCGCGGCTGCCGCCTGTTGGGGCTTGAGTCGAACCACGACGTGCGCATGCTGGCGGAGGGTCCCTACCCGGCCGCGCTCAAGGCGCGCGTGAAGGGTGAGCGGGGGCACCTCTCCAATGACCAGTGCGCCGAATCGCTTGGCAGACTGGTGACCGGGCAGACGAGCACCGTGATTGCGTTGCATATCTCGGAGAAGAACAACCTGCCGTCGATTGCAAAGGCGGCGATTTCGCAGGTAGTGCCCAGCAGGGTGACGGTGCTTGCCGC
>CAJOKK010000072.1 GCA_905235165.1 uncultured Atopobiaceae bacterium
CGAGGCCTTCCGCCCCCGCTCCCTCCGTCGCTGGCAAAACATCAAAAGTGAAATGAGTCAAAAAGGACTACGGTAACTGACTCATTCAAAAAGCACCCGGTAACTGACTCACTACAGGAGTTCGACGAGGCGTTCGATGACCGAGGCGCTCCTGTTGGAGGCGGCGACTTTGAAGGTGGGGTAGTCCATCTCGGCAGAGCCGTCAGCCTTGTCGGAGATGGCACGGATAACCACGAAGGGGATGTCGTTGAGCCAGGCAACGTGGGCCACAGATGCGCCCTCCATCTCGCAGCAGAGCGCGCCGAAGGTCTTGACGATGTACTCACCCGCCGCGGGACTGGCGATGAACTGATCGCCGGAGGCAACGCGACCTTCCCAGGCCTTCACGTCTGGGGCAACTTCCTGAATCGCCCTCACCGCGGCTGCACGCATGGATGCATCCGCCTTGAAGATGGAGACGTCTTGGTTGGGAATGATGCCGCGCTCATAGCCAAGGCCACTCACGTCGACGTCGTGCTGAACACAGTCGGTCGAGACCACGATGTCGCAAATGTCGATGCGAGCGTCAAGCGAACCCGCAATACCGGTGAAGACCAGGTTCGTCACATCAAAGCGCGAGCACCTGCGCGCAGACGGCCGCGTTAACCTTGCCGACGCCGCACACCACAAGCACGACCTCACGGCCCGCCAGCGTACCCTCAGCGAACTCCATACCCAAAAGCGTTGAGCACGAGCGCAGCTCCATACGCTCGCGCACGAGCGCCGCCTCTTCAACCATGGCACCAATAATGCCGATTTTCATAGGGCCTCCTTTCGTCGCACGAGCATTATCGCGCAAGGGGATTCTGGGCCAGCCACGACTTTCCCGAAAGGGAGCGGGAGAGAAGGTCAGCGAGGTCAAGCGGGGCCACCCCCGCTGCCGCTCGGGCCGTCAGCGTCATGGTGACGCCGTAGGCATCCCGGTCAGAGAACTTCACCGCTAGAGGGGCCGTCTCGTCAAGGAGTCCCGACGCATCGCCCTCAAGGGTGGCACGCACCTCTCGCTCAACCAGCTCAAGATCGGCATCGGCGGCAACGATGGCCTTCACGCTGGCAGAGGAGGCCGCAGCCTCGGAGAGCTTGGTGAAGGAGGACTTGGAAAGCACCGAGTTGGGGATGACGCTGACGCTGCCCGCACGATCTTCTACACAGGTCCAGCGCCAGTCGATATCGGTAACGCGCCCCGTGAAGCCCGCAACCGTCACCATGTCGCCCGGCGCAATGACGTGCGAGAGCATGAGCGACAGTCCGCCAATCACGTTCGAGACGGTATCCTGCAGGCCAAGCGAAAGTGCCACCGAAGTCACGCCGAGCGTGGCAACAAAGCCCGTCGGCTCGATGCCAAAGACCGGATGCAAGACCATGAGCAGGGCAAAGCACCAGATGATCGTACGCTGGATGTTAAGCAGGATGCTCGCCTGGGGCACCTTGGCCGCCTTGAGAACACGGCTCGAGAAGCGCACAGACACCTTCTGCACAACGATGGCCGCAATCACCACAACGGCGAGAAGAACGATCTTCCCGCTTACCGAGGCGATATCAAGGTCCCCAAAGAGCTGATCGAGCATACCCCTGCCTTTCTTTTCTGACGGATTCGCTAGCCCTCGATCTTCACGATGGGGGCAAAGCCCTTCATGAGCTTCTTGGTCTTGCCCGTGCGGGTGAAGCGCACCTCAATGGTGTCGCCCTGCACGGAGAGGACCTTGCCTGGGCCGAAGGTCTTGTGCGAGACGGAATCGCCCGGCAGGAAGGACTCGGCCGCCTTGGCGCCATCCTTCTTGATGGGCTTGGCAACCGGCCGTGCCATGTCGCGCGAACCACCCGTCGAACGCGTGCGCGAGCCAAACACGTTGCCGCCGTACACCTCCGACCCGCGGCCTGAGCCATAGGTGCCGTGGCGGTCGCCACGCTTGGCCCAACCCGTTCCGGAGAAGCCCGACGATCCCACGCCTATGCTCTTCACATGCTCCTCGGGAATCTCGTTCAGGAAGCGGCTGCGCGGATTGGCATCAACACTACCGAACATGTGGCGCGTCGCGGCATAGGTCAGGTAGAGCTTGCGCTCGGCACGCGTGATGGCAACGTAGGCCAGACGACGCTCCTCCTCGAGGTTGTTATCGTTTTCGGAGTGTGCGCGATGCGGGAAGATTCCGTCTTCCATGCCGGCCACGAAGACCACGGGAAACTCCAGGCCCTTGGCGGAGTGCACGGTCATCATCGTGACCGCGCTCGTCGAGCCAGCCAGCGAGTCGAGGTCGGAGCGCAGGGCGAGCCATTCCATGAGGGCCGGGAGCTTCTCGGCAGCCACCTGGGCACCCTGCTCGCGCTCGTGCTCGAGGGCCTCCGCGTCCGCTTGGGCCTGGGCCGGCAGGGCCCCGCTTGCCTCGGCGTCACCCATCGCGCCGGCAGCACGCAGCTCACGCAGGCTCTCCAAGGTCTCGGCAACGTCCTCATGCGTCTCGTCAAACTCCTGCGCCACGCTGAAGAATTCCTGGATGTTCTCGATGCGTCCATCGGCCTCGACCGTGTTCTCGGCGCGCAGGGCCTTGATGAGGCCGGCGCGGTCGATGATGGCCTCCACCACGTCGCGCAGGTCGCCCGTCATGTGGCGACCCGCCTCGATGGTGGCGCAGAACTCGCCAAGGGCGGCGCGCACCTTTGCCGTGAGCAGGCCCGGCTCCGCGACGCAGAGCTGTGCCGCCGCAAAGAAGGACAAGCCCCGTTCGCTCGCATAGGTCGAGATCTTGCGCACCGAGGTGCTGCCGATGCCACGGCGCGGCGTGTTGATCACGCGCATCGCGCTCACGTCGTCGTCGGGATTGACCACCAGCTTGAGGTAGGCCGTGACGTCGCGAATCTCAGCGCGGTCGAAGAAGCGCGTGCCGCCCACGATCTTGTAGGGCACGCCGGCACGCAGGAACATGTCTTCGAGGATGCGCGACTGGGCATTGGTGCGATAGAAGACCGCGACATCGTCGTAGCTCGTACCCGCATCGTGCAGCTTCTCGATCTCGGCGCCGATCCAACGTCCCTCGTCACGCTCGTCGGCCGCCTGGAAGACGCGAATGAGCTCGCCATCGCCTGCCGAGGTGAAGAGGCGCTTCTCCTTACGGCGGGAATTGTTGGCCACCACGGCGTTGGCCGCCGCGAGGATGTGGCCCGTCGAGCGGTAGTTCTCCTCGAGGCGCACGACCTTGGCCTCGGGATAGTCCTTCTCGAAATCGAGGATGTTCTGGATGTCGGCGCCACGCCAGCTGTAGATCGACTGGTCGTCGTCGCCCACCACCATGAGGTTGCGATACTTGGCGGCGAGCAGCTTGGTGATGGCGTACTGCGCCCTGTTCGTGTCTTGATACTCGTCCACGCTGATCTGGCGGAAGCGCTCCTGGTAGCGATCGAGCACCTCGGGATGCGTCGAGAGCAGCTTGTGGGTATTGGTGAGAAGGTCGTCAAAGTCCATGGCGTTGGCACGGGCAAGGCGCCTCTGCAGCTCCTCATAGACGCGCGCCGCCTTCTGCTGGGCGGGACTATCCGCGCGATCGCTCAGCTCCTCGGCAGAGACAAGCGCATTCTTGGCGTTGCTGATGATGGCGCGAATGGAGTTGAGCGGGAAGCGCTTGGGATCGATCTCAAGGTCGGCCATGATGTCGCGCACCAGGCGACGCGAGTCGTCATCGTCATAGATGGTGAAGTTGGGCCTGTAGCCCAGAAGCTCACCGTCCTCACGCAGGATGCGCACGCACATGGCGTGGAAGGTACAGACCCACATGCCACGCGTGGAGGGCACGAGCTGGCCCAGACGCTCGCGCATCTCGGCGGCAGCCTTGTTGGTGAAGGTGATGGCGAGGATCTGCCAGGGACGCACACCCTCGTCGCCAATCATATGCGCAATGCGATAGGTCAAGACGCGCGTCTTACCCGAACCGGCACCCGCGAGCACCAGCAGCGGACCCGACGTGCACTCAACGGCCTCGCGCTGTGCCGGATTGAGCGTGTCGAGGTCAATCGCCGGCGCGGGGCTGGCCCAAAAGGAGGCGCCCGTGGCGTCTGCAGAAGTAAACAAGGACGGCTGCTGGTTCTGTGTCATGCGAATCCTCCGGAAGCGATAGGTCATGTGCCCCTACGAGTGTAACGGGCGTTGGGGCGCAATGCCTTGAGGGGCGAGACAAGCCAGAAAAGCGACAAGGCGACGATGGCCCTCAAACTGACCGCTCATCCCTCGAAACAAGCCAAACAGCTGCTCATATAGGTCATTGACAAATAGTTGTCCCCATACAGGCCTCTTGGTACCTCATAAGACGTATTGTGCAGTTGCCTCGGTAGGTTTCGACAATCGAAAGGAGGCTACGCCATGTACAGAGACTATGCCATCGGACACGCCTTTGCCGTCCTTCGCGAGCAAAAAGGCCTAACACAAGGTGACATAGCCGAGGCACTTGGATGCGAGCAGTCTCTTATTTCCAAGGTCGAGAGCGGACAACGCTCCATCAAACTGCGCGAGATGCCCTTCTTCGCCGCAGCGCTCGGACTCACATCGCAAGAACTTCAGGAAGCCCTTCTGGCCGACCTGACGAACCAGTAGGAAGAATCCGCGGGTGGCCCACCACCCATCTGTGGCCATGAGCCGTCAACCCTCACTGCAAACGCATAGTTTTCATCGCATGTGAGAAGAACGCCCGTACGGCTCCGTACGGGCAAGGGTGGGCAAGCAAGAGAGCAAGCTTGAGAGCAGCAGCAATCCCCTTACAAGCCAGTTCCAAGACGCAGGAGAGAGAAGACCCTGCGTGCGGCGCTTACGTAGTTCTCTCGAGCGTGCGCCAGCAGCTCCTCAAGAGGGGTCGCATCGATAACGGTGGGCACGAGCGCGTCGACACCGACCTGGAGAAGCTCGGCGGCGTCGGGGCTCATGGCACCCACGATGGCCACGCAAGGAACGCCCGCCGCATGGCAACGCGCCGCCACGCCGCTCACCACCTTGCCATGCGCAGACTGCGAGTCGGCATGGCCCTCCCCCGTCACGCACAGGTCACAGCCCTTGAGCAGTTCGTCAAAATCCAGCAGATCAAGCACGCAATCTATGCCAGAGACAAGCTCGGCACCAAGAAGGGCACAGGTCGCGGCACCCAGACCACCCGCCGCGCCCATGCCGGGCCTTGACGCGTCAAAGCCCGCGACGCAGCTTTCCAGCACATGGGCGTAGTTCTCCATGCCCCGCTCGAGCTCCTCGACCATCTCGGGCGTGGCCCCCTTCTGGGGAGCAAAGACTCGCGTGGCCCCACGCGGTCCCAAAAGCGGATTGTCTACATCGCACATGACGCGCACGCTCGTCTCAGCAAGACGAGCGTCAAGGGCCGTACGATCAATCTGGCATACGCGGGCAAGGTCGCCACCAGAACCCTCGAGCTCTGCTCCCTGCCCGTCAAGAAAGCGAACGCCCAAGGCCCGCAGGCAGCCCATGCCCCCATCGTTGCTGGCGGAGCCACCGATGGCAAGGGTGATCTCTCGCACGCCCTGGTCGAGTGCGTCGGCAATGAGCTGACCCGTGCCATAGGTGCTCGTAAGCAAGGGGTTGCGCTCTTGTGGCGCCAACAGGGGAAGGCCCGAGGCCGCGGCCATCTCGATCAGGGCACGCCGCTCGTCCAGGAGTGCGTAGCGCGCACGAACCGCTCCCCCTCGCGGACCTGCCACCTCAAGCCTGCGAAGCCGCCCTCCCATGGCAGAGGCCACGGCCTCCACCGTGCCCTCACCACCATCGGCAACCTCGAGTCCGACGCATTCGGCATCGGGGAAGAACTCGAGAGCCGCCTGCGTCAACAGCTCAGCAAGCTCCCCCGAAGAAAGGGTCCCCTTGAATGTGTCTGAGGCAAACAGAAAGCGCGGCATGCCCTTCTCCCTTCATGTCCACGCTGCCCGAAGGCGCTAGGAACGGCCCTCGTCACACACCACGTCACCCCGGGAAAGCGGGAGCGGCGAACGGAAGCGATAGCGCTGCATCGTCTTGGACATCAAATCGAGCGCGTTCCACGTTGACGACTCATCGTCCCACTCCTCGAGGCCGGCAAGCGTGACCTTGCGCACGTCCTCACCCGGACTCAGTACCAGCACGTCCTCGTCGCGCACCGCCCGATTCCTGCAGATGAGCTCCACCACGAAGGTACCGAACTCCGCCTGGCAGGACTGCACCACGCCCACCATGCGACGCTCACGCGCATAGCCAACACGGCCGGGATTCTGCGTCGGGTCACCAAAGTAAAAGCCCGTCGAATAGGGACGATGGCTCACGTAGTCGAGCTCGGCGCGCCAAGGCTCAAGCGGGGCACCGTCCAAGACGTGGCGATAGGCATTGGTCACGCAGGCGGTGTAGTAGCTCCCCTTGGCTCGTCCCTCGATCTTGATAGCATCAACGCCCGCCTCGGCAAGCTCGTCAAGGTGCTCGATCATGCAGAGGTCATTGGAGGAAAGCAGGTAGCTCCCGCGCTCATCCGTCTCGATGGGAAGCTCCGCGCCCGTCTTCTCCTCAACCAGATGCCAGCCCCAGCGGCAGGGCTGCGCACAGGCACCGAAGTTGGCCGAGCGTGTGGCGCCCATCAGGTCGGCCGAGAGCAAGCAGCGACCCGAGTAGGCCATGCAGAGCGAGCCATGCGCGAAGGCCTCAAGCTCGAGCTCCTTCGTGCAGCGACGGCGCAGCTTGGCGATGTCGGCAAGGGTCATCTCGCGCGCGAGCACCACCCGGCGCACGCCGAGGCCCGCCCAGGTATCGGCGGTAGCGGCGCTCATGACGCTCGCCTGGGTTGAGAGGTGCACGGCCACATGCGGCGCATGATGACGTGCAAGCGCCAGCGCCCCCAGGTCGGCCACGATCACGGCATCCACGCCGATATGGTCAAGGAACTCGAGGTAGGGAGGCAGGGCCTCGATGTCGTCGTCGCGCATGATCACGTTGAGCGTCACGTGCACCGAGGTAGCACGGCCATGCGCCCACGCAACGGCACGCGCAAGCTCATCGTCATCGAAGTTCTCACTCCGCGCCCGCATGCCCCAGCGCCGTCCGGCACAATACACGGCATCCGCCCCGAAGTGCGTCGCCAGCCGCAGCTGCTCAGGCCCACCTGCCGGGGAGAGAAGCTCCATGTTGGTCCTCCATCGTCTGCGATCACTCGTCGAGACCAACTCTAGCACGCAGCCTCTCCTCAGGCAGCGAACGCCCTTGCAGTAGAATGGTCAGCCCAAGGAGACGAGGAGACGCACATGGACGCGCACAATCCCAGCGAGAACAGGCCCATCTCGCGCCCCACTCTCGACGACGCCCGCGCCGTCCTCGCGCGACACTTTGGCTACCAGAGCTTCCGCCCTGGCCAGGAGGCCATCATCCAGGCAGTCCTTTCGGGACGTGACGCCTTTGCCGTCATGCCCACCGGATCGGGCAAGTCCATCTGCTACCAGGTGCCCGCCGCCCTTCTCGACGGCCTCGCCATCGTGGTCTCGCCCCTCATCTCACTCATGGCCGACCAGGTGCGCGGACTCAAGGAGGCCGGCATTCGCGGCTCCTTCTACAACTCGACGCTCAAACCCTATGTGCGGCCCGAGGTCCTGCGTCGCGCGCTCGCAGGTCACTACGACATCATGTACGTGGCGCCCGAGCGCCTGGAGGACGATTCCTTTCGCCAGTTTGCCGCGCAGGCCAACATCTCCCTCATCGCCGTAGACGAGGCACACTGCGTGAGCCAGTGGGGCCAGGACTTCCGCCCCGCCTACCGCTCCATCCCCAGCTTCGTGAGCTCGCTTCCCAGCCGCCCTCCGGTGATGGCGCTCACGGCCACGGCCACCGCCCGCGTACGGGGCGACATCTCAGAGCTGCTGGAGCTGCGCTCGCCCGAGCTGCAGATCACCGGCTTTGACCGCCCCAACCTGCACTTTGCCTCGCTCGAGCTCACGCCCAAGCAGCGCGAGCG
>CAJOKK010000073.1 GCA_905235165.1 uncultured Atopobiaceae bacterium
GGCCGTCGAAGTCCGTAAAACGGAGCAGGTTTTCGCGGACTCGGGCGGCCACGGCCGTCGAAGTCCGTGAAACGAGGGTCACTTTGACGGACTTGAGCGGCCCCGGCCGTCGAAGTCCGTAAAACGGGAGTCACTTTGACGGACTCGGGCGGCCCGGGCCGTCGAAGTCCGTGAAACGGGGGCGGTTTTTACGGACTTGACCGACCGCGGCCGTCGAAGTCCGCAATGATGTCATCGCTGCCGGTAAGTTGGAGAAACGGGCCCCAATAACTACAACTCAGCGGCAGGGCTGCCGGTAAGTTGGAGAAAGAGGGCCCTGTAATTACAACTTTGCGGCAGTGGTGCCGCTAAGTTGGAGAACCAGGGCCTTGTTTCTACAACTATGCGGCAGGGCTGCCGGTAAGTTGGAGAAACAGACCCCCGTTATCACAACTTTGCGGCAGGGCTGCCGGTAAGTTGTAGAAACAGGCCCCCGTTATCACAACTTTGCGGCAAGCCCCATCGAAGTCAAAAATCCCTCATCTCCGAGCAAGCCCGAACAAGAACCCCAACCCGCAAACAAGCGATGCGAGCGAAGCGAGCGAGCGCCCCTCGTCCCGCGAGATTCCTGAGCACACCGCTCCCCTGCGAACCCGAGAGAGACTCGGGCCGGCGATGGGCCTTCCGCAAACGTCTGCGGCAGCGAGGGGCGTAAGGTGCGGCGGGAGCGAGGACTTGTCTGAGCGAGCGAAGCAAGCGAGCAACCTCATCCCGAACCCAGAAGCGATGCGAGCGAAGCGAGCGAGCGCCCCTCGTCCCGTAAGATCCCGGAGCACACCGCTCTCCTGCGAACCCGAGCGAGACTCGGGCCGGCGGGGAGCCTTGCGCGAACGTACTGCGACTGCGAGGGATGCCCAGCGCGGCGTTAGCGAGGACTGTCTGAGCGAGCGAAGCGAGCGAGTTCCGCAGCTGCCGCGCTGGGCATCCCTCGCGCTTAGTCGCAGTGTTCGCGCAAGGCTCCCCGCCGGCCCCGTGGACTCGAAGCCACGTGCGCACTACCCTCGGTCTTCATCACGCTCGAGCTTGTGGATCAGCGAGCGGAACTCGTTGTCAGTTGCGCTACTATGCGGCGAGCGCTTTGCGTAGCGCTTCACTGCCGCCGCAGACTTTGCGATCGGCTGCAGCGTGCCGGCACCGGCAATGCACCCACCCGGGCAGGCCATGCCCTCGAGCAGATAGCCCGGATAGTCTCCCTTGACCGCCTTTTTCAGCATCTTGCGGCACTCCTCGAGCCCCTCGGCATTCTTCACCTTGACCTCAACATCGGGATGTTCGCGATGGATGACGTTGACCACGGCGTTGGCAACGCCTCCTGCCACGGCAAACATGCGGCCGTCAGCCGAAGCGGTCTCAAAGTCTGACGCCGTGTCATTCTCGAGATTCAGATAGCTGATGCCTCGAGCCTCCATCATGGCCGCCATCTCCTCGAAGGTGAGGACAAAGTCGACCTCGGAACGGACGGAGCTGCGCATAGCCTCGAGCTTCTTCGCGGCACACGGGCCCACAAAGACGATCTTCGCATCCGGATGGTTCTGGCGAATCATGCGCGCCGTCAGCACCATGGGCGTGAGCGCCATCGAGATGCAGTCGGCCTGCTCAGGAAATTCCATCTTTGCCATTGCCGACCATGCGGGACAGCAGGAGGTGCCCATGAAGGGAATCTTGCTGGGAACCTCATCGAGAAACATCTCGGCTTCCTCGATGGCACAGAGGTCGGCTCCGATAGCCACCTCCTCAACGCCTGCGAAACCCAGGCGACGGAAGGCCTCGCGCAGCCTGGGCACGTCTCCCTTGCCGCCGAACTGGCCCACGAACGCCGGAGCAACCGCCGCAATGACCTCCTCGCCAACGAGGATCGACCAGATAACCTGGGCCAGCTGGCTCTTGTCCGCGATAGCTCCAAACGGGCAGCTCACGAGGCACTGCCCGCAACTAACGCAACGCTCGTAGTCAATCTCTGCACGCCCATTTGCGTCGGAGTTGATGGCATCCATGCCACACGCCTGCTTACAGGGTCGCACGTGGTGGTGAATGGCCCCATAGGGACAAACCTGGGCACAACGGCCGCACTTGACGCAGGCCTCTTGCTCGATATGGGCCCTAGATCCGCTAAAGGTGACGGCCTTGCGAGGGCACACCTCCATGCAGGGATGGGCTAGGCAGCCCTCGCAGACAGAACGCGACACGCGATAGACGTTATCTTGGCAGGACCTGCAGGCAAACTTGATGACGTTGATGAGCGGTGGCTCATAGTAGGCCTCGGGACCTGCGGCGTCGGCGATGCCTTCCGAGATCTTGTAGGGGCGATCGACGCCCTGCAAGCCCAGGCCCATGGCAAGGCGGATGCGCTCGGCAACGATGGCACGCTCGAGCAGGACGCTGTCGCGATAGGTCGCAACGTCACCGGGGATGATGTCATACGGCAGCTCTTCGAAGGCGCGGTCAAGGTCTTCGTCGGTTACGGACGGGTCGGCACCAAGCTCATAGATGATGCGCGCAACTTCGGAGAAGACCCGCCGCCTAATCTTGCTGAGATTCGTAGAAACGCCACGCATGCTGCTCGATATCGCCATGGGAGGTCCTCTCGAAGAATGCAGGTGGTATAGGTCTCAAAATATATCATGCCCCAATAAGGCACCCCTAGGACTTGGGGTGGTACTCCAGAGCCAAGATCGTGATGTCGTCTGACTGAACGGCGCCCTCTGACCAGCTGGCAACCTCTTGGCGCAGGGCCTCAACCAACTCCTCCGTGCCCAGATTGGGATGGGTGAAGAGGAAGTCCACGAGACGTTCGTTTCCGAATTGCTCGTGCTCAACATTGAAGGCCTCGTTCACGCCGTCGGTGTAGAGCAGGATCTGGTCTCCCGGCTCGAGCGTCAGCTCGTGGGTGCTGTAGCTCGCGCCGTCAATCACGCCCAAGATGGGGCCGCTCTTCTCGGTAATCCAGCTCCAAACGCCATCATGGCGCAGCAGCGGCGGATTGTGGCCGGCGTTAACAAAGGAAAGCAGGCCGCTCTTGTAGTCGAGCTCGGCCACCCAGCCGGTCACAAACATGTCGGCCTCGTTGCCCTCGCACAGGTTCGCGTTGGCAACCGCCACAGCCTCGCCAAGACCGTCCCTTGAGAGCAGGGCGTTCTTCAGCTCGGCCTTGGACCTCATCATGAAGAGGGCGCCGGGGATCCCCTTGCCCGACACGTCGGCGATGAGGAAGGCGACCGTGCCCGCGCCCGTGAGGAAGAAGTCGTAGAAGTCGCCGCCCACCTCGCGCGCCGTGTCCATGCTGGCGTAGAGGTCGAAGGCGTCGATCTCGGGGAAGGGCGGGAAGGTTGAGGGCAGGGCAGACGACTGGATGGCGCGCGCTGTGGCGAGCTCCTTCTCGTTTCGACGCTCGGCGTCGGCGATGAAGCCCTCCAAAGCGTCGACCGTGCCGTTGATGCCCGAGGAAAGAGCCACGAACTCCGAGCTACCCCGTGCATCGATACGAATATCGAGATTGCCCTCGCAGATTGCTTCCAGCTTCTCATCCATGGACTCAATGGGCGAGATGACCACACCACGCAGCAGATAGGTGATGATGAGGTAGGTCAAGAACATCACGGCGAAATTCGAGAACGAGCTCCAGGTCACGACCTCTTCGACCTTCTGGGTGAGAGCGTCGGCAAGTTGCATGGAAACACACGTGTAGCGCTTGCTTTCTCCATTGCCTAGATCGACTTCGATAACCCTCGCAAGCAGATAGCCGACTTTGGCGGGCGCAAGCTGACTGATCTCGGTATCTCCATCGATGGACAGGCCTTCATAGGTGGATAGGGCGATATAGCCGAAAGTCAGCGTCTCCATGTGACCAGATTGCAGTGATTTTTGTACCGCTGCAACGCATTCTGGCTCGAGCGTATTCTCAAGCGTGAGACCCGGTTCGACTTGTTCACCATACGAGCCCAAGATGGTCGCCTGGTCTCCCTCGCCCTCCGCGATGATGAAGTCGTAGTAGTCGTTCGGAAGGATGGCAAGAACCTCCCCCGCCTCTTTAGAACCGAAGGCATCGGCAAATCTGCCCGTGGACATCGTTTCGCCGACAAATTCGATGTCGTTCCCCAGGTATTCCTCCGTTTCGTGGTATTCACGATTGGTGAGGGTAACGACACAGTAGGCACTGAAGCCCAAGCAGCCAAGCAAAGCCACTGCAGCCAGCCAAACGCTGAAGGTGAGGCGCAGGGGACGCTCATCGGCATTCGGATTCAAGCGTCGCACCATACGATCGCTCATACAACAAGCAACTGCCAGAAGGATGCCGTTGAAGATGAACTGAAGGGTTTGATCGCCCAACAGCATGAAACGCGGGAAGATCGTCATGACCTGTTGGTCTTCAATATTTGAAGGAGTCGACGAGCCAGACAGGGAATAGTTCGTCGCAAGGTCATGCAAGATCTTCACAACTGAGTTGGCAAGGAAAGCCACTGTAAACAGAAAAGAGAGAATCCCGCACACCAAGATGATGCGAAACACTCGCTTCCCACCCTGGGGATTCCTTCGCAGCGCAAGGGCAAACAGTATGCCCGAGAGCAGACCGATGAATCCCAGGATGAAAACGTAGTCCCAATGAGACAGGGCAACGAGCTCGATGTAACTCAGTGGCTGCGTCAGCGAGTGTACGGAAAGAGCAGCCCCGCTCAGCGCTCCCGTCAAAAGGCCGGAAAACGGACCAAAAAGCATACCTCCCAGCAGCACCGGAACGAGCATGCTCACGAGATAGAAGAAATTGCCATCGCTCGAGGAGAAAAGAAGGTAATGGGGATAGACCGCATGAAAGCCCAATTGCGAGAAGATGAGCGCAACCGACACCAGAACAAGAAAGGCCTGGGTTATCAAACGTTGCTTACGGGGAAATTCCGCAAGGAGTCCCCTCCATCGAAGCAGGGGCAGTCGCTCTCGCTTCTTCCTCGCGCTCACAACGAACCTCCCTCTTTCACTTCTTCCGCACTCCACTCGCCTGCGTAGTCCCAACAAGCGAGGCTACGCATCACAGCTTGGGATGGTACTCCAGAACCAAGACCGTGATGTCGTCAGACTGAACGGTACCCTCCGACCAGGCGGAAACCTCCTTCTGAAGGGCCTCGACCAGCTCCCTCGGTCCCAAGTCGGCGTGCGCAGAGGCGAAGGCCTCGAAGCGCTCGTATCCAAACTGCTCCCGCTCGACATTGAAGGCCTCGTTCACGCCGTCGGTGTAGAGCAGGATCTGGTCTCCCGGCTCGAGCGTCAGCTCGTGGCTTTGGTAAGACACTCCTTCAATCATACCCATAACAGGGCCGCCTCGTTTGTCGAGCCAACGCCATACACCGTCATGACGCAGCAGCGGCGGATTGTGGCCGGCGCTGACAAAGTTGATCGTGCCGCTCTTGTAGTCGAGCTCGGCAACCCAGCCGGTCACGAACATGTCGTTGTCATTGCCCTCGCACAGGTTCTCGTTGGCAACAGCCACCGCCTCGCCAAGGCCGTCCCTTGAGAGCAGGGCGTTCTTCAGCTCGGCCTTGGACCTCATCATGAAGAGGGCACCCGGGATTCCCTTGCCCGACACGTCGGCGATGAGGAAGGCAACCGTGCCCGCGCCCGTGAGGAAGAAGTCGTAGAAGTCGCCGCCCACCTCGCGCGCCGTGTTCATGCTGGCGTAGAGGTCGAAGTCGTCGATCTCGGGGAAGGGCGGGAAGGTTGAGGGCAGGGCCGACGCCTGGATGGCGCGCGCCGTGGCGAGCTCTTCCTCGCCGCGACGCACGGCCTCGTCGATGTAACCCTTCAGGGAGTCGACCGTGCTGTTGATCCCCGATGACAGAGCCACGAACTCCTTGCTACCGTGAGCGTCGACAAGTACGTCAAGGTCGCCCTCGTAGATGTCGCGCAATTCCTCGCCCATGCGTTCGATCGGCTTGGCGATCGTGGCCCTGAGCAGGTACACGACGACGAGGTAGAGCAGGAGCATCATGACGAAGGTCGACCACGAGCTCCAGTTCACCACGTCGGCAATTCGGGAGAAGAACGGATCGTAGGGACACGCGAGAATGATGACGAACGGTTCCGGCCCGCCATTTCCCACGTCAACGCTAACCTCTCTAGCCAACAGAAGGAAAGGAGAGGCGGTAGAAAGGCCGGCGACCTCGTCAAAGTAGCATGACTCGAAGGAGTTGGCGAACGTAGCCGGTACGACACGGCCCGTTCGCATCGATTCGCGCACCGCCAGAAGACATTCCGGCCCAAGCGCCTCATCGAGCGAAGTGCCAATCCCCCCATCCATCTCCTCATTTACATGAAGGATGCGCGCTTTCGTTCCTGTGCCTTCGGCAATAATCTCAGTGAACTCATAGATTAAGTTGCCGTTGCTGACAACGGGGAAGAGCTCATATCGCAACTCGGGGTCCTCGAAGCCGTTAGGATGGCTCACCGTCTCCATCAAATGCACGATTTCGTCAGCAACGCTGTTTTGCCGCACCTCATCTAAGTCGTATTCGCGATGGCAGAGAGTGACGATGACACAGGCAACGGCTCCCAGATAACTCAGAAGAACGACTGCGGCCAAACAGACGCTGAAGGTACGACGCAACGGGCGCTCATCGGGGTTCGGGCCCAGACGGCGCCATACCTGGCTTGCCAAGCCACACGGGAGCAGCATGAGTGCGAAGTTGCACAGCATCTGAAAACGGGGATCGCCTATGGACCTCAGATGCGAAGAGACCACCCTGTTCAGGAGTTGGGACGAGCCTGAGGCATCCAAGCCGTAGGCCGCAGTACAGATCGAAGCATAACGTCTCAAGATTTCCAGCGAAGTGCAGAGGTAGAGCGCCCCGCAGAAGAACATCGACATGAGCGCGCAAACGGCAACGACTCCCCACGCCTGGCTTCGTCGGGTCGAGCACCTGCGGAACACGCAGGCGAACAAGAGCCCTTGGAGCAAACCGAACAAGCTGAAGATGAGGAAGTATCCCCAAATTGAAAAGGTGATGTATGCGGCGCTATCGCGTGGCGCGATCAGCATCTGCAGGCTGAGGGCAGCCGCCGAGGCCACCCCCGTCAACGACCCACCCTTCGGCCCTAAAAGCAGAGCGGCCAGTGAAATCGGCGCACACAGGCCCACGACGTAGAAATACCCTGAGCCAACAAAATCAAAGCTGCCAGCACCGATTAGCGGGATAACGGCGATGCCCATCTGCGCAAAGACAAGCGCAGCGGAGACAGCGGCAAAATAAGCAAAGAGTCGGCGGCGCCACTCACCGGAAAGGTCGGCAAGGCGGCCCTTCCACCGAAGCAGCGCAAAACGCTCCCGCTCCTGCCCCTTCTCCTCACGCTCATCTAGGCACACACTGCCTCTCCTCCCCTTCTCCCCCCGTATTGCACGCTCACGCTCTTCTCGCTGCTCCCAAGGAACAGAGGGCTATACTTTTGCCGCTCACGCTCGCGACACGCAAAGGGAGGAAGGTACCATGCGTTCATTCGTTGAATCACCTTGGTTCAGGCTCATCTTTGTTATCCCTTTTATTATTGCCGAGATCGTACTGACCTATCTCTTGCTCGACTATACGTTCGCGCAGTTTGCCTGGGTCAACACAATACTGCACATTGTCAGCATCATCATTGTACTTGCAATCGTACGATTAAGCCGACACCTCTCGTCTGACCTCATTTGGATTCTCTTCATCCTTATTGCGCCGATCGCTGGAACCACGTTCTACCTTCTCGCGAGCGCAAACATGATTACCGGCAGAACGTATCGCGGCCTCGTAAACGAAGCCAAGATCGCAGCGAAGTACTACGAGCAGGACGAGTCGGTCATGAAGGAAGTCGAAGAAACGGCCCACGACGCAGCCGGGCACTTCCGCTATCTGCTCGAAGACGGCGGCTTTCCCACGTATCGCAACGCCGACGCCACCTACTACCCACTTGGCGACTACGCTCACGCCCCCATGCTGGAAGACCTGCGCAAGGCTGAGCGCTTCATCTTCTTCGAGTACTTCATCATCGAGGAAGGCAAGATGTGGGATCCCATCCTCGAGATTCTCGTCCAGAAGGCGGAGCAAGGCGTAGACGTGCGCGTTCTCTACGACGACATGGGATCGATCGGCACCCTGCCCGCCCGTTATGCAGGCGACCTCGAGAAGCGTGGCGTCAAGTGCATCTCCTTCAACCGTCTAAACCCCATCATCGGAGCCATCGTCAACCACCGCGACCACCGCAAGATCTTGGTCATCGACGGCAAGGTTGCCTACACCGGCGGTATCAACCTCGCGGACGAATACATCAACGCCGTGGTCAAGTTTGGCCACTGGAAGGACAACGCGATCAGGGTGACTGGTAAGGCGGTATGGTCGTTTACCACGATGTTCCTCACCACCTGGAACGCCCTGCGCCATGAGGACGATGACTACCGCGCGTTCTACCTGCCGTCGGAGGCTGAGGAAACGCATGGGTTCATCGCGCCCTACGGAGAGACGCCCCTCGATGACAAGAACGTCGGCCAAAACGTCTATCTCAACATCATCGACCAGGCGCATGACTACTGCTACATCACGACCCCCTACCTCATCATCGACACCGAGATGGAAAACGCCCTCATTCGAGCGGCCCAACGCGGCGTAGACGTGCGCATCATAACGCCCGGCATCCCCGACAAGCACACCATCTTCGCGATCACGCGCTCCTACTATGCGCCGCTGATCAAGGGTGGCGTGCACATCCTTGCCTACGACCCGGGCTTCGTGCACGCAAAGGTCTTTGTCAGCGATGACACCATCGCGACCGTGGGCACGCTCAACCTCGACTATCGCAGCCTCTACCTGCACTTTGAGAACGGTGTCTTGATGTATCGCACCAGCGCGGTGGAGCACGTGCGCGACGACGTAGTCGAGACCTTCAAGAAGTGCCACGAGGTGACCACGGAAGAGTGCACGAAAGGCGTCGTGCAAGAGGGTATCCTCTCAGTCGCACGCGTCTTTGCGCCGCTTCTGTAGGGAAGGAGCCGCGACGAACGTCGCTTTTTGCAATACTGCACGTATAGAAAGATTTACTCCATGCACGAAATGACAATCGACCGAAACTGCCTCGTTGACCTGCATCTCCACCTTGATGGATCAATTTCGCCCTCTATGGCGCGCCGACTTGCCAAGCTTGGCGGGCAAGAGCTGCTGATGAGCGACTCTGAGCTTGAGGGGCACCTTTGCGCCCCGCGCGACTGCGATGACCTTAACCAATACCTCGCCACCTTTGTGTTCGCGCTCGCCTTGCTCCAGACGCGCGAACAGCTCAGCGAGTGCACCCGCCTGCTGACCGAGCAGATGGGAAACGAGGGTTACCTCTACGCAGAGATTCGCTTTGCGCCACAGTCGCACGGCAGGCTTGGCCTTTCTCAGCGCGAGGCCGTTGAGGCGGTGCTCAAGGGAATCGCACAGGCGCCGTTTTCAGTGGGCGTCATCTTGTGCTGCATGCGCGGAGACGACACCCATGAAGCCAACGTCGAAACCGTGCGCCTGGCCGCAGAATATCGAGACAGGGGTGTCGTGGGCCTTGACCTCGCTGGGGCTGAGGGACTCTTTCCCACCAGAGACTACCGCGAGCTCTTTGAGCTGGCCCAGCAGCTTGGCGTGAACTACACCATCCATGCTGGTGAGGCGGCGGGGGCCGAAAGCGTTCGCGAAGCCCTCTCCTTTGGAACCCGGCGTCTTGGTCACGGAGTTCGTTGCCTGGAAGACCCCGCGCTTGTGGAGCGCATTGCACAAGAGCAGATAGCCCTTGAGGCCTGTCCCACCAGCGAGATCCAGACCTCCATCTATAGCTGCTACGAGGAGTTCCCCCTGCGCGAGCTGCTTGATGCCGGAGTGTGCCTGACCATCAACTCGGACAACCTTTCGGTATCGCGCACCAACGTGCGACAGGAGCTGGAACATCTACAGAAGGACTGCGGTCTGCGTGACGAGGAGGTCCCGCAGCTGCTCATCAACGCCATTCAAGCCTCCTTTGCGGATGAGGCGCTCAAGGCCGAACTCGTTGGGCACATCACCGAGGCGTTTCGGTAAGGACTTCTGAGAAGGTTCTTCTCGGCAGGAGGCGCACCGTACCCATGGTTGCGGTGCGCCTCCTGTGTGTTTGCGGACGTGTGGATTTGCGCAGCTGCGCGTAAGCGCCTTACAGGCAGGCCTCCTCAATGCGGCGGCGAAGCTCCTCAATGCCCAAGCCCGTCTCTGCCGAAGTGATTACCATTTGCTCGCGCGGCACCTCAAGTTGCTTGGACAGCAGCGATATCTGGCGCTGCTGCTTGGGGCGGCTGAGCTTGTCGGCCTTGGTCAGCGCCACCACGTAGGGCAGCTCCTCCTCCTTGAGGAAGTTGATCATCTGCTGGTCGATCTTCTGCGCCTCAAGGCGGATGTCAACAAGAGAGACCACCAGGTTGAAGCTGCGCTCTTGGTCGAAGTAGCCGCCGATGAGGTCGGCCCAGCGCTGGCGCTCGCCCTTCGAGACCTTTGCGTAGCCGTAGCCGGGAAGGTCGACGAACATGACGCCGTCGACGTCAAAGAAGTTCACGTTGGCGGTGCGTCCCGGCGTGCCCGAAACCTTGGCCAGCGCCTTGCGGCCCACAAGCTTGTTGAGCAGCGAGGACTTGCCGACATTTGAACGCCCGACGAAGGAGACCTCCGGCGTGGTGGGCTCCGGAATGCTCTGCGTCGAGCCATACGACGCGACAAAGCGCGCGGTGTCATACTTCAGTGCCATACATCCTCCCCATCGTTGCTTTTGGCACATTGTAGCGGGCATTGTTTGTCAGGCGCGGCGCAAACGCCGAGAGCGTCGATGCTAAGGTAGATTCTCCATCACATGTTGAGGAGTTGAGGGGACCTTGCCGCAAGCTGACACTCGAGGCCACGCCTTCGGCCAGCCCCCGGCAGCAGGAAGGATACGCATGTTTGACGAATTTCGCGTCGCTCGGGACAGCGACTTTGATGCCATATGGCAGTTCTATACGGAGGTATGCGAGCACATGCCACTCGACGCCTACCAGCCCCATTGGGTTCTGGGCGTCTTCCCGGCACAGGAGGACATCCGTGCCTACCTCGACGCGGGCCAGTTCTACCTTGGCTTTGTTGAGGGCAAGCTCGCGGCAGCCATGGCCCTCGCAGACCATGACGACTCTGAGCTTGCCAGCTTTGATTGGCCCAGCAAACTGGCGGGAAAGGAGGTTTCCGCGATCCACCTGCTTGCCGTACACCCCGATGCTCGTAGAGAGCGGCTCGGCACCGCCCTGGTGCAAGAGGCACAAAGGCTTTCTCTAGCCTGGGGAAAGCGGGCCATTCACCTGGACGTCTACCCCGGAAACCTCGCGGCAAGCCGTCTCTACCTTGCCGAGGGATTTAGCTATGCGGGCGTGTACGAGGCCACCTACGAAGACATCGGAACCATTGCCTTCGAAATGTATGAGTGCGAACTGCCAACACGTTGACGTGCATGATGCTCTGCCAAGAAAAGCCCGTCGCGCCTCGCTGACATTTATGTGCGACGAGCAGTCGCCAGATTTCGTTCCCGTGGAGGACCGCATCGCGACCTTTGAATCACAAGGAACGGGAATCAAGACCCCCTTCGCGCGAAGGGGGGCTTTTTTGACGCGCCAGGCGCGATGGGCTTGGAAATGGCGAGCTCAAAAGTACGCACCCTGTGCAAAGGATGCGCACCATGTTGACAGTGCAGGGCTAATGAGATTGACTATTCTGACACCGAAAGAGCACGTATCTGCTTTATAGGAGTTACTACGCATGCTAGAGCGAATTGTTTGTCTGTTCGTTGGCTACCTGTTTGGCACGCTTCTTACGGCCGAGGCTGTGGCGAATGCGCTGGAGGGGACTTCCATCTTTGAGCTGGGCGACGGAAACCCCGGCATGGCGAACGTTGGTCAGACGCTGGGTAAGTCGGCGGCGGCAGCCTGCCTTGCCGGCGATATCCTCAAGACCCTTGCCGCGATGACCTTGAGTCACGCACTCTTTCCGAGCCTGGGCGCCGCAACGATTGCCTGGGCAGGCCTGGGCGCCACACTTGGGCATGTCTTTCCCTTTTGGCATGAGTTTAAGGGCGGCAAAGGCGTGGTAACCATCATTGTCACGTTCATCTTGCTGAACCCGATCTGGGGCGTTATCAGCGCCGTGCTGGGCCTTCTGTCCATCTTTGCTACGGGCTACCTCTCCATCGCGGCCGTCATCATTGTTGCGTGCTACCTCGTGGCGATGCTCCTTCAGGGAAGTTTTGAGCTGGCGCTGCTCTCGCTCTTCTTCCTGGGGATAACGCTGTACTGCCACGGCTCGAAGCTGCGTGGCATCAGCGACGGCACAACGAAGAAGGTAAAGCTGTTCAAGTAGCGGTCGCCGCTTTTGGCTGATACACGTTGAAGATCCACCGCACGTTCGCTTGATTTTTGCGCCTTTGGGAGACGCCAACTGGGCTATCTCTTCGGACGCGATGCGACGTGCGGTGGATTTTTCGCTGTACTGTCGCTTCCGTGGCGAAATCGCACCTGATTTTGCGGGTGCCTACCTGCGACTTTCTAGGTGGCCTTTTCCCACCGTGGCGGTATGGCACTTTGGCATCGAGCACAAAATAGGCGCTTTACCTGCCGAAACGATTCTAAGGCGTTTTAAGGGGCTCTCCCTTGCGCCGACACATATTTACCCGCCATATAACGAAAACAGCGCGATTGTGCACTCGCGCAATCGCGCCCTTTCGAGACCGGGGCACAAAATCCCCCTCCCTATCGTCACTTTTGAGCGATTGTGCTTGAAGCCAACTGGGCTTTTGTACGTCACCCGCAAAATAGGGAGGGGGATTTTGAGGGCATTTTCGCTTCCGATGGCGTATAGGCACTCAGAAAAGCGCAGGTGGATGGGGCCAAAAATCAGTGCCAATACGTCACCGGGCACATAACACGGCAAAAAACGCACTGTCTGACCTCGGCCTTTG
>CAJOKK010000074.1 GCA_905235165.1 uncultured Atopobiaceae bacterium
GACTTGTCCGAGCGAGCGGAGCGAGCGAGTCCCGCAGCTGCCGCGCCGAAGCGACGAACGCCCTTGCCGCAGAGTTCGCGCAGGCCCCCGCGCCGCCCTTCGGGAATGAGTCAAAAAGGACTACGGTAACTGACTCACTCTCACGCGAGCCCTCCGGCCCGGGCAGAATGGGCCAGAAAGGGCTGCGGCAACCGACTCGCTCGAGCTTTAAGCAGGGAGAACTTCGACGGTGCCATTTTCTCGCACGGTTACGCGGCCTTCGGCGAGAAGCTGAATGGTGTCGGGATAGAGCTCGTGCTCGATCTGGTGAATATGCTCCTCCAGGTCCTCGACGCTCCAACCCTCCTCGATTTGCAGGGCACGCTGGGCAATGATGGGGCCACAGTCGTACTTATCGTCGGCAAAGTGCACGGTTACGCCGGTCACCTTGACGCCGTAGTCATAGGCATCCTGAATCGCATGGGCCCCCTTAAAGCTGGGAAGCAGGGCCGGGTGCAGGTTCACGACGCGGTTAGGGAAGGCCGCAAGCAGCGGATCGTGCACCATGCGCATATAGCCAGCCATGATGACGTAGTCAACGTCGCGCTTGCGCAGCTCGGCGGCGATAATCTCGTCGGCAACCAGGGGGTCTGCGTAGATCTCCTTAGAGAGGGTCATGGTCTGGATGCCGGCAGCCTCGGCACGCTTGAGCCCGTAGGCACTGGGACGCGAGGCTACGACCAGCTCGATGCTGGCGTCGAGCCTTCCCTCGGCGATTCGGTCGATGATGGCCTGCAGGTTGGTGCCGCTTCCAGAGAGAAGAACTCCCAGCTTGATGCTCATGTACGAACCTTTCGTGAGGGTATTGGCCTGTCTTGCCTAGCGGTAGGTGACCTTTCCGGAGCCTTGAACGATCTCGCCCATGGGGAAGGTCTCAAGGCCCTCGGCGGCAAGCAGCTCGCGCACGCGGTCAACGTCGGCAGGCGCACAGATGACGCTCATGCCCACGCCCATGTTGAAGGTCTTATAGGCCTCGTCCACGGTCAGGCCAGCAGCCTTGACCATGTAGGTGATGACTGGCGGGATGTTCCAGGCCGGGCCATCGGCGCCACCACGATCGACCACAGCGTCGAGGTTGTCGGGAAGCGCGCGGTTGAGGTTCTCGGTAATGCCGCCACCCGTGATGTGCGCCATAGCGTGAATGGGCGCGCCGGCGGCGAGAGCGCGGATAAGCGCGCCGGCATAGATGGTGGTGGGGCGCAGCACGGCATCGGCCAGGCTCTCTCCGCCCAGCTCGTCAAGCGGTTCGTTCAGCTCCTCGACGGTCTTGCCCTCGATAGCGACCTTGCGAACCAGCGAATAGCCGTTGGAGTGAATGCCCGAGCTCGGAATGCCCAGCACCACGTCGCCCTCGCGCACCAGGTGCGAACCAAGCATCTTGGGACGGTCAGCCACGCCAACCACAAAGCCGGCGAGGTCGTAGTCGTCAGGATTCATCACGCCAGGGTGCTCGGCCATCTCGCCACCCACGAGGGCACAGCCGCTCTTCTCGCAGCCTCGCGCAATGCCCGAGACGATCTGCGCCACGTGCTCGGCACGCAGCTTGCCAATCGCAACATAATCGAGGAAGAAGAGCGGCTCGGCACCGGCGACCACGATGTCATCGACACACATGGCCACGAGGTCTTCGCCCACCGTGTCATGGCGGTCGAGCAACTGGGCAATGGCGAGCTTGGTTCCCACGCCATCGGTGCCGCTCACGAGCACCGGCTCTTCCATGTCCTTAAGGGCGGCAGCGGAGAAGAGCGAGCCAAACCCGCCCAAGCCGCCGATGACCTCAGGACGCGACGTGGCCGCAACTGCGGACTTGATGGCGTCTACGGCGCGGGCGCCCTCATCAACATCCACACCGGCGTCGGCGTACGTGACGTGCTTCTGCTCTGCCATTGCATCTCCTCCAAAAGGCTGCCGTCTGGCGAATTCACGCATCACATCATACACGCAGGAAGGCCGGCAGAACATTACGGTTAAGTGACGAACACAGTCACAAGAAAAGGCCCACTCCCTCGGTGCGCTCTTTGCACCTCGTGAGTGGGCCTTTTGTCTTGCGTCACGCTTGAGAAAACGAAGCCTCTCCGCTCTTCTTAGAAGGTCAGGATGTGATCGTTCACCTTCGTCTGCCTAGAGGGGTTCTCCACGCGTACGTACGTCAGCTCCTTGACAACCTTGACGCCCTGGTACTCGGTCTCGGTGCGCGAAACCTTACCATTCTCGTCATAGTCATAGGTGAACTCCTGGGTCGCAGCAGGCTCCTCCGAAGTCTTCTGCAGGTTCTCGTCGAGGTCATAGCTGTTCATCGTCATCTTGACCGGACGCTGCTGCTCGTCGCGCTCATAGGTGAACTCCTGGAGGACCAACGTGCCGGCCAAGTCATACGTCCTCGAGGCAATGGAACCGTCGGGGTTGTAGACAATCGTCGTCTGACTCCTTTGCGCAGGGTCATCCTTGGCGTCCTTGTCGTTGTAATAGGTGTCAACTTCCTTTGAGACGTAGTCGCCGTCGTATTCGTAGGTCACCTCAAACAGGCCATCATCAGACTCCTGGTGCACGAGCATGCCATTGCTGTCCACCTCGTTCTTGAGCTTGGCCGTCTGCTCCTCTTGATTCTTTCCGCTGGACGTATACTCAACGAACCAGCCATTCTCGTCAGACGTAAAGGTCGTGGTGCTATCAACCTCGCCCTTGTAGATGTCGGACTGCTTCACAAGGCAGCCTGCCTCGTCGTACTCGTACTTGGTGTCGTACTCAGGCGACACGTCCTTGGTCTTCTCGTCATTCTCGTCAAGCGGAGTCTGCGTCACGTGCTCCTCTGAGACCGCCCAAATGCCCGCCGAGCTAGGGGGCGTAGCGCCCAGGCCCGCCGAGTCAGGCGTCGTGGCACCCGAGCAGCCGGCAAGCGGAAGGACTCCCAGGCAGAATGCGACAGCGCCAGCCCACAGAAGGCGCGAAGTCTTGCTGATGTGGTTCATGTTTCCTCCTAAACCTTTACATCATCAGATGTGCAGCGAGAAACGCAGCTCGCAGCACATCGAAGCCGTAGATTCACTTCTTGAAAGTATACTCCCCAGTGGCAAATTGTCTTCTCCTTAAGCCGCCCAGCATCAACCACCGCTGAGCTGTGCCCCATCCGCGCTAGGAAAGGATCAGGAGACGAGCATTCGTCCTCACGGCAAGCGAGGGGTTCTTAACGAGGGTATAGGTGAACTCCTGGACGCTTGTGCCCTGGTCTCCCACGGTCTCGATACGCGAGACATTCCCGTTACTGTCATAGGAGATTGAGATTTTCTCCGCCTCTCCCTGAGGAGAGAGCGGAATGCCTTCTGGCGTGGCCTCGTATCGTGTTACCACACAGCTTACGGGACGATTCTGGCTATCGTATTCGTAGGCATACTCTCTCACGGTCGGCATGCGCAGCGTTGAGAAGCGGCTCGCGATAGTCCCGTCCTTATTGAAGATCTGCTTGCTAAAGACCGTGGACTCGTTTGCGCCAAGCGGAGAGCCCTTCTCCTCCTCTTGCAGGTAGTCGAACTTGGTAAAGCTACGCTCCTTGAGGTTGCCCTCTCTGTCGTAAACGTCTTCCTCAACGATGTCGTTGCCCTCGTTCTTGACGAGGCGACCCGACGAGTCGTATTTGTTGACGTAGGTGATGTTCTCTACCGTTCCCGCGTCGGTCTTGTAGACCTCCTCGGTCTTCCAGCCATTCTCATCGTGCTCGAAGGTCTGCTCAAAGTCCTCGTCGCCAGACTCGAAGGTCTGCCGCACGATGTTTCCGGCCTCATCGAGCTGGTAGGTCTCGGTACTTGAGGTGCTTTCGGTACCGACATCTTTTGAATAGGTCACCCGCGCAGAGGTCTTCACCCAGAGGGCGTCTGAGTTCGCCTCGGCATTTGCGGCTGAGGCGGACGGAGCGGCATCAGGAGATGCGCTCCCCTTGCAGCCGGCGAGGGGAGCGGTCACAAGACTGAGCACGAGTGTGGTTGACAAAAACCTAGCCACCTTATGCCGAACGCGCATGCGATTCTCCTTAAATAACAATGTCCCAGGTGATGGGAGCAGCTATTCCTTCTCGATGGTCACCAAGATTGAGCGACCGTAGCCATCGTAGTAGTTGCACGTGGACATCGTGAGGACACGCTTGGCCTTGTCAATCAGTTGCTCGGCATCCTGCCTGCGCGTAACGGCGCGCTCAAGCTGCTTCTTGAGGTAGTTGTGGAACTCTGCCTCGGTATCAAAGTTGAACTGTCGGACGCTCTCGTCCTCGGGATCAACGTAGTACATGAAAAGCGGCTCCGTCTCGAAGGCCTGCTCCTCGGTGACGTACCAGATGGACGTCGTCTTATCGAAGACCTCTTGATCATCGAGAAGAGACAGCGGCTGGAACATCGTGCCATCCCACAGGTGGTGACCGAAGAGAATGGACTGTTGGTCGACCATGCCGGGCTTGGTGTTCTCGGAGTCAAGGAAGATCTGGCCTCCGACGCTGTAGTTGCCCTGGGCATCCGTGCGGAGGTATTGGTCGTTATCAACTCCCTGATAAACGGGGTAGTTGATAACCGTGTCGGGAACATAGATCCAGCCGATGACGTCTTTGTTGATGGCCTTGAGGCTGGCCCAATCAACCTCGACTGGGCACTTCTTGACCTCCTCCTCCTGCGGCTCATCCTTCACCACCGGCGTATTGATAACCACATGCTGCGCGAGCTGCTGGTTTATCTGGTCTTGCTTCCAATAGCGGTAACGGGCGAGGCCATACATGCCACCCGCAACAAGCAGCAGTACAACGCCCAAGGTGATAAGAACCGTCGAAATGACGCGGGCGACGCTACGAGGCTTCTTACCTGCGGCTTCCTGGCCTGATTCCTGATTCGAGAAGTGCTTTCCCAAGGGGGTCTCCTATCCCTCAGCCATGTCGCGCTTGAAGGCGGCGATCTTCTCGCCATACTCGGGCATCGTGGCACCGATGATTTGCGTGGCGTAGATGGCGGCGTTCTTGGCGCCATTGATGGCAACGCAGGCAACCGGCACGCCGGAGGGCATCTGTACCATGGAGAGAAGCGAGTCCATGCCACCGAGGTCGCTCGTCTTCATGGGGACGCCCACGATGGGCAGGGGCGTGTATGCCGCAACCACGCCGCCAAGATGGGCAGCCTTGCCAGCAGCGGCGATGATGACCTTCAGGCCACGGTCTGCTGCCGTGCTCGCCCACTCGTGAACCTTCTCGGGATTGCGATGCGCCGAGGCGATGACCAGCTCATAGGGAACGCCGAACTCCTCGAGCTGGGCGGTGCACGCCTCCATGACGGGAAGATCGGACTTTGAACCCATAATGATGCCAACCAAGGGGGACTCTGCCATTTCCCTCTCCTTCCGAACGAACGAACCTGCAGCTCACGCTCGATGCACCACGTCCTTGCCCCTGCGATCCGCGCACGAGGCACGCACAAAGCATGTCTGCCACCGGTAAACTGAATACGCTTTTCGAGTCTATCTGATAGGGTTATCCCCGTTATTGAGATTGACCTTCGCACCTCACGCAAAGCACATCACAGATAGCTTCTCCATACACGAACGCGAAGTTCGAGAAGAACCGCTCAGCTTCGAGGCTTTTGTTTCCTTCTCGTTTGTATAGGTTGTCTTATCCCATTATGTCGATAGACTTTCCCCCAAGCGTTGGTCCATCAGTCCGCGTGAAAGGAAACCATCATGAACAACGCCAAGGATTTGTACCTGTACCAGCGGGAAGGGCTTTACATCCCGCGCATCGCCGCCGTGCACGACCTGTGTGGTTACGGCAAGTGCTCGCTGGGAGCAGCCATTCCCGTGCTCTCCGCCGCTGGTTGCGACGTCTGCCCCGTTCCCACGGGCCTCTTCTCCGCGCACACGCGCTTCCCCAAGTGGTACATGCATGACACCACCGACATGCTCGAGGGTTACCTTGACGCATGGGCTGAGGGCGGCATTGAGCTCGATGCCATCTACTCTGGCTTCCTTGGTGCAGCCGAGCAGGTCGAGGCCATCAAGCGCCTCTATCGCGAGCACCCCAAGGCGTTGCGCATCGTTGACCCCGTCATGGGCGATGACGGCATTCGCTACCCCACCTACACCGATGAGCTCTGCGAGGCCATGATTGGCCTGGTTGACGGCGCCGACGTGCTGACGCCCAACCTCACCGAGGCTTCCATCATCTCCGGCAAGCCCTACCAGGGCCATGACGTCGATGACGCCTACGTCCACGAGACGATTGACGCCATTCTCGAGAAGGGCGCGAAGAATGTCGTGCTCAAGGGCGTGATTCGCTCCGACGGCATCATCCGCAACTACATTGCCGGTGCCGACACCGAGTTTACCGAGGTCACCGACACGGCCCTGCCCTACCTGATGCACGGCACCGGCGACCTCTACGCCTCTGCCCTGCTCGGAGCCATCATGTCTGGCAGGTCGCTCTATGAATCCGTCGAATTTGCCGGCCAGCTGGTGATTGATGCCATGGAGGTCTCCGTCAACCAGCCTGACCACGAGATTCGCGGCGTGCAGTTTGAGCTTTCCCTGGGTAAGGTCACGGCCCTGCTCGGCTAGGGATTACGGCCTCTGCCAGGCAAAACCGCACATGAACCAAGCCGGGTTCGTCTTCCTGACGAACCCGGCTTTCTTATACGTATCTGTGTTCTCTTACATTTTTGATACGTACATATGTTCGGTATGCTAACACACAGTTTGAGCTTCCTTACGATGGCCCTCAAACTGCATGCGATAGTACCTGGCGTAGGTGCCATCCTGGGCAATGAGCTCGGCATGTGTGCCACGCTCGACCGCCTGGCCCTGCTCCATGGTCACAATCTCGTCGGCATCGCGGATGGTCGAGAGGCGGTGAGCAATGACTATCGTCGTCCTGCCCTCCTCGAGCTTTGCCAAAGATTCTTGGACCGCAAGCTCGCTTTCGTTGTCGAGAGCGCTCGTGGCCTCGTCCAGGATGAGGATGGGCGGATTCTTGAGGAAGACACGAGCGATGGCAATACGCTGTTTCTGACCTCCTGAAAGGCGCGCTCCTCGCTCCCCCACCGAGGTATCGTAGCCCTCGGGCAGAGACTCAATGAAGTCGGCGATGTTGGCTGCACGGGCCGCGGCACGCACCTCCTCATGGGAGGCGTCCGGCCTGCCGTAGAGGATATTCTCCCCTATCGTTCCATCAAAGAGGTAGACCTCCTGTTGAACCATACCGATGGCACGACGCAAAGACTGCTGCGTGACGTCGCGCACATCTTGGCCATCGATCGTGATCCGTCCCTCCTTCACGTCGTAAAAACGCGGCAGGAGCGTGCAGGTCGTTGACTTTCCCCCACCCGAGGGGCCAACGAGCGCGATGGTCTTTCCTGCAGGGACATCGAGGTCAAGGCCACGGACGATTTCGTCCTGTCCCTCATAGGAGAAGCGCACTCCCTCATAGCGGATATGCCCCTCCTTGATCTGCAGGTCAGCCGCATCGGGACGGTCTTGCACGTCAGACGGGGTCTGCAAGACCTCATAGAAGCGCTCGAAGCCCGCAACCGCCTTCTGCAGCGTCTCGGTGAACTCCAGGAGGGTACGGATGGGCATAAGGAAAAGCGAGATGTACAGGGCGTAGGTGGCAAGGTCGACCGCCTGCATCTGTCCATTTGCTACCAGTAAACCACCATATACGAGCACGATGGTGTAGAGCACGCCGGAAAAGCCCGAGACGCTTGAGGCATACCAGGCCATAGCGAAGTAGTTCTGAGTCTTAGAGGCCTGGTAGGCTTCGTTGGACTTACGGAACTTCTCGCTCTCGATCTGCTCGTTAGCGAAGCTCTTTACAACGCGGATACCTCCCAGCGAGTCTGCGAGCTGGGAATTTACCCCTGCAATCTTCTTTCGATTGTCACGAAAGAGAGCAATCAGACGACTGTTTGCCCTGAAGCCATACACAAAGAGGAGGGCGCTTGCCAAGGCGAGCGCAAGGGAGAGCTGCCAGCTGATATGAGCCAAGATGATGAAGCTGCCTAGGAGCTCAAGGGTGCAGATGATTATGAACTCCGGGCCATGATGAGCCGCCTCGGCGATGTCAAAGAGGTCATTGGTGACGCGGCTCACCATTTCACCAAGGTTGTGCTTGTCGAAGTAAGAGAAGCTAAAGCGTTCATAGGCATCAAAAAGGTCCTGGCGCATCTGGGTCTCCATGCGTACGCCGATGATGTGTCCCCAAGAGGTCACGAACCAGCTCAGGGCGTAGCGCAAGCTATAGAGAATGACCAATCCGAGCGCAATAGAGGGCAACACAGCCCTGATTGCTTCCCCGCCCTGCATGAACAGACCGTTTGTAAGCTGACGGAGGAGCTGAGGAAAGACAAGGTCAATCACAGCCACCCCTACCGCGCAAAGGATGTCTGCCAAGAAGAGCGCCTTATGAGGGCGATAGTAGGAGATAAATGCCCTGTGCAACTTCTTACGATTATTCAGTTTAGTTTCTTTAGCCACACCTGTACCTGCACTTCTACATGCTATTTAGTTTAATTCTTTATTTATTTGTCTAGCCTTTAGAGAGAAGGACCAGCCTTCCTCGTTGAGACCTTTAGAAGCCGATGGCCTCCCACTGCTTAAGGGTGTCTTCGCGGTTTGCGAGGTAGTTTTCCTCATCAACCGTGACTCCACGGGCATCATGAACAGCATCTGAGAGATCCTGGACGGATTTACGCATCTCTGCGACCGATTTGCTGAGGTTTTGCTTGGCTTCATCGGTGAGAAGCAGCTCGTATGCAGCAACTACAGCACCTGAGAGCAGCACGATTCCCACAGTGTAGTTTCTAATCTTCTTCATCAAAGCCATAATCGCTTTCCTCCTCCACCGAAGCCATGCTGAGCCTAGAGACGAGTTCGGCAAGCTCGTCCTCATCGGCGAACTCGATCTCAATCTTGTTCTTGTTTCGCACGCGCTTGACCTTCACGTTGGTATTAAGCATGACGTGCAGCTGCCTAGCTGCCTGCTTGAAGGCTTGGGGAGTCGGCTCCCTTTTGACAACGGTCTCATTATTGACAGAAAACAACGGAGCAAGGTTTTCTGTCTGACGTACCGACAAATGGTCTTCGACAACCTTCTTCGCCAAGTTCAAGCGACCTTGCTCAGAAGGCACCGCGAGAATGGCACGAGCGTGTCCTGCCGTCATAAGACCGTCGATCATGTACTGCTGAACTTCTTCAGGAAGATCAAGCAGACGAAGGGTATTGGTAATTGCCGAGCGGGACTTAGAGAGAACCTTACCAAGCTCTTCCTGAGTCAGGTCTTTGCTCTCAATCAAGGTTCGGTAGCCCTGGGCCTCTTCAATGGGGTTAAGGTCAGAACGCTGCAGGTTTTCGATAAGAGCAAGCTGCAGAATCTCTTCGTCCGTGACGTCACGAACAAGAACCGGAACCTCGGTCAGACCAGCACGCTTTGCGGCCTGGTAACGACGCTCCCCTGCCACAATCTCGTATCCACCATCTTTAGGACGGACGAGTATCGGTTGCAGGATGCCGTTCTTCTCAATAGAGTCGGTCAACTCAGCGAGAGCGTCCTCATCAAAGGTCTTTCTCGGTTGATCCTTGTTGGGAGTGATTTCAGAAATGGGAAGCACCGAATCAGGAGTCATTGCTGCGACTTCTGCATTGACTTCGCCCATAAGGGACTCAAGTCCCTTTCCAAGACTGCTCTTTCTAGCCACGACGCACCACTTCCCTCGCAAGGTTCATATATGCCAACGAACCCTTACTAACCCTTGCATACTTAATGATGGGAACACCGTGACTCGGAGCCTCGGCGATCTTAACGTTACGAGGAATGACGGTCTTGAACATCTTATTGCCAAAGTAGGCACTTACTTCCTCAACTACGTCGTGAGAAAGCGAAGTTCTTGTGTCATACATGGTCATTACGACACCAAAGAGCTCAAGTTTCGGGTTTAGACGGCTCTTAATCATTTTCATCGACTCAAGAATCTTAGAAACGCCTTCCAATGCGTAGTATTCGCACTGAATGGGAATCAAAAGTGAGTCAGCTGCAACGAGAGCATTGATGGTAAGAAGGCCCAAAGAAGGCGGACAATCGATAAAAACGTAGTCAAATTCGTCTTTAACCTGATCAAGAAGCGATTTCAGGATGCTTTCGCGCGCCATTGCGGAAACAAGCTCAATTTCAGCACCGGCAAGTTGAATAGTAGACGGAATGACATAGACGTTTTTGATGCAAGTATCCAAAATGAGGTCCGCAATGGGGTAATCATTCAGTAGTGCATCGTAAATATCGTGGTCTAGTTCCTCTTTATTGATGCCATAACCGCTTGTTGTATTGCCCTGAGGGTCAAAATCAACGAGAAGAACCTTCTTTTTGTCCTCTCCAAGCGAAGCAGCGAGGTTTACCGTCGTCGTTGACTTACCAACACCACCTTTTTGATTGATGATGGCGATTACTTTCGTCTCTTTGTCAGGAAAATGACGTTTAGTGTCTAAATAGCCCACTGTGCCTCCAACCTGTGTGTTTAAGCGTCTATTGTTGGTGGCAAACATAATAGCGCATGTTTCACGTGAAACATGCGCTA
>CAJOKK010000075.1 GCA_905235165.1 uncultured Atopobiaceae bacterium
GTCGTCACGGTGCATAGCGGAGACACCCTCTGGGAGATCGCCGAGGCACATCCTGTTGACGGCTGCTCGGTGCAAGACGTCATCTCTTACATAAAGGAAGAAAACGCCTTGACGACGGCTACCATTCAGGCTGGGCAGCAGCTAATCGTTCCGGCAACCAACACGCGCTAACCGCGGGCCATTTTCGCCCGTATGTGGGGAGCCCGCAGGGTTTGCTCCTTCGAGCACAGATATCCACATAGGATGGTGTATGTTATCTCCGATACAACGTTTCCTAAGGAGAGACATGCGCTGTCCTAAATGCGGCGAGATCGAGTCTAAAGTCATCGATTCACGCCAATCCGATAACCACGACGCCATCAGGCGTCGCCGCGAGTGCGTAAGCTGCGGCTACCGTTTTACTACCTATGAGCGACGCGAAGAGGTTCCCCTCATGGTCGTCAAGCGAGACGGCACCAAGGAGCCCTTTGAGCGTCAGAAGCTCCTGCGCGGCCTCTTGACCGCCTTTGCCAAGCGTAAGGTTGACATCAAAGACCTCGAGGAACTCATTGACTCGGTGGAGTCCGAGCTTCGCGATGGGGGAATCGTCGAGGTGAGCTCCCAGGACATCGGCATGAATGTGCTGAGGCGCCTGGCCGACATCGACAAGGTTGCCTACGTCAGGTTTGCCTCCGTCTATCGCGACTTCAAGGATGTTGACGAATTCAGCGAGGAATTGCGGAGCCTGGCCAATGACTAACGACACCATCCAGCTGCCCATCAAGCGTCTTGACCCGACAGTCGAGCTTCCCAGCTATGCCTACACTGGTGACGCAGGCCTTGACCTGCGTGCCAATGAGGACGTCACCCTTGCCCCTTATGAGCGCAAACTCGTCTCGACGGGCCTCGCCATCGCCATTCCCGAAGGGTATGCGGGCTTTCTGCAGCCACGCAGCGGCATGGCCCTTAAGCGCGGGCTCTCGCTCGTCAACACGCCTGGCCTTATCGACGCACACTACCGTGGCGAGCTGAAAGTCATTGCCATCAATCTGGATGCCTCTGAGCCCATCCATATTGAGAAGGGCGAGCGCATTGCCCAGCTCGTCATCCAGAAGGTGCCCGTCGTCAACCTTGTTGAGGTGGACGAGCTTGACGAGACTGACCGCGGAACCGGCGGTTTTGGCTCAAGCGGCAATTAACAAGGTATTTATTTGTTTCCTCCTTTCTCGGTGGCGTACCATTAGGAACCTACGGTGACGTCTCGATTGAGGAGGTCCTTATGACTCAAGAAGTAGCAACGGAAAAGAGCGATCGCTTCTGGATTGAAAAACGACCGCTCGATTTTCCCTTCTATAACGATCCGGATGCAGGCAAAAGGGAGCTTGGCCTTCTCGCGCTTGGCGCCGGCCTTGCCATCCTCCTGTGCTTTATGCCCCCAGTAGGCGAGGCGCACCTTCGCTTTCTTCGCAGCATCAGCTATTTCCTGCTCCCGTTTGTGCCGATGTGCATAGCCCTGAAGGGCCATCTCGGAGGCATTTACAAGCGCCTTGTACCCTATGACCTCGTCATTATCATCGTCGGCGTCATTGTCACCTTCTTCCTCAGCCTTTCGCTTGCTGTCTTAGGTTCCGTGATCGGCATCATCGACCCTGCCACCGTAAAGGCGAACCCTGCCGTCTACGCCGACCATAACCTCGTGTTTTGGATCAGCGTCATCGTGCAAATCATGGGCGAAGAGCTGATCAAGTTCAGCATTTTTCTGTTTACCCTCACGCTTATGTACAAGAAGACTGGCAGGCGCAAGCTTGGCATTATCGTGGCCACCATTGTCACCTGCGTCATCTTTGGCGTGATGCACCTGACGGCCTACGGCAACCTTGGTCAGGTCATACTTGTTCAGGGCGGATCCGCTACCGTGAGCGTCTATCAGTACATCCGCACCAAGAACATCCTTGTCACGTACGCGACCCATTTCTTGTTTGACGCCTACACCTTCTTGGTGACCTCCGCTTTGCTCGCATTCCTTGCTACGCTGATATAGCAGAGAGCTGAGAAGTACCCCTTATGGCGGCTGAGAGAAAACTCTCAGCCGCCTTTTTTGGTAAATCCATCGCCAACGTTGCCGCATAGTTGTAGATACAAGGGCCCGTTTTCACAACTTACCGACCGCATTGTCGCGAGCACTCTCCTTTGTCCGGGGGAGTCCTCGAGAGGGGTGAAAATACTGGAAGAGAAGCCCTGGCCGGCACTCCCCTGGTTTCCCCCTAAAACGTTGATAATATATCTTATGTAAAGTAAACCTCTCAAAAGAAGAGAGGGGACGTATCCCCTCTCGATAAGAACTCTGTTGCTCAGTCTGCCCTGTCCTAGCAGAACGGACCGCCGCCGTAGCAGCTCCACACCGACGTAACGCAGACGGAGAAGCCAGGCTTCGGCGAGTGAATCATCATGCCGCCGCCGATGTAGATGCCCACGTGGTTGTACTCAGAGTCGGTAAAGACAAGATCGCCGTAGTTCAGGTTGTCCATACCGTACTTCCAGAGGCCAGCGTCCTGAATGGCGTAAGCCAGAGACTCGCAGCCACGACGCCAGCTACCGTCACCAAAGCAGTAGGACACGAGACCAGAGCAGTCAAAGCCGCCCATCGACGGAGAATAGCCGCCCCAGACATAGGGATAGCCAATGCAGGAGTAGGCAGAAGACACTCCCCCGCCGGGGTAGGCAGAACCGGTGTCAGCAGGCTCGCTCGGCTCCCAAGAGTCATCAGAGGAGCTGGAACCGCCCCCATCAGACTGACCGCCGCCATCGTAGGACTGGTCGTTACCCGAGTCGTCACTGTAGGAGTCATCAGCAGGCTGAGGCTGGTACGGAGCAGCGCCACCGTCACCACCGTTGTCACCGGTATCAGCGGGCTGATAAGCGCCACCGTCACCCTCGGAGGTAGCAGCGCTGTTGTCGATAGCCGCAACAGCCGTAGCAAGCGAGCTCTGCTGCGTCTGGGCCTGCTGCGCCTGTGCGGCGGCAGCGGCTGCGGCAGCCTGGGCAGCCAGCTCGGCCTGAACCTGAGCGTCAAGCTGGTTGTAGTAGTCACGAGCCTCAGAAACGAGCCCCTGATACTCACCCACCTTGCTCTGCGTCTCATCAACGCGAGAGGCCTGCTCGTCACGCTGGGTCTTCAGCTGAATGAGCTGGTCGGTAAGCTGGTTCTCCAGCTCGTTGACCGTGTTGATCTCCTCGGTCTCGCCCTGAGTAACCTTATCCATGTAATAGAAGCGGCTTACGAAGTCCTCAAGGGAGCCGGAGCTCATGAGGAACTCAACGACATCGAAGCCGCCGCTCTTGTAACCGCTGCGAACGTGCTTCGAAAGCAGGCCACGGGCCTCAGCAAGCTGCACCTGGGTTTGATCGATATCGCCTTGGGTGCGCTCCATCGCGTTGTCGGTGCTCTCGAGCTGAGCCGTCAGCTCGTCAAGCTCGGCCTCAACGGAGGCAAGGCTGCCGCCAAGCTCAGAAAGACGCGCCTGGGCGGCGTCGAGATCAGCTTGAGGGACGGCGAAGGCAAGGGACGGCGCACATCCGAGACTGAGTGCAAGCGATAGACCGCAGCAGACAGCTCGTTTGGCATATGACATCAAAACGTCCTTTCGTCGCTGATAGCGCATGCAGTAGATAACATGCGGCGAAGTACGCTTTCCTATAATGCCACAAAAAAGGGGCAAGGTACAGCAATTGTGGTTTACCTGTGAATCTTGATTCAAGCTCAACTAGAGCCTGAATCACATGGTTGAGCGTTGCCTCAACAAATAATAACCCCTCTGACCTGCACTAAAGCGTTAGGTCAGAGGGGTTATCAAGAGTCAGTGGAGACCCGCCTAGTCCACCTTGATGACGGTAAAGATCTCCTGCTGGTAGTACTCTCCGATGATCTCCCTCGGGTTGAGGTAGGCAAGCTCAAGCAAAAATCCAAAGCCGACGACCTCAGCACCAGCCTGCTCGACCAGCTTGGCCGTAGCCACGCTGGTACCGCCCGTTGCCACAAGGTCGTCAACGATAAGGACCTTGTCTCCCGGACCCATCGCATCCTTATGGATCTGCAGGGAATCGGTGCCGTACTCAAGCTCATAGGACTGCGAATAGGTCTCGCGGGGCAGCTTGCCAGGCTTGCGGGCGGGCACAAAGCCCACGCCCATGCGATAGGCAACAGGAGCGCCCACCACAAAGCCACGAGCCTCGGAGCCAACCACCTTGGTGATTCCCCTACCCATGAAGTTGTCGGAAATCTCGTCGATGGCACTCGCGAAGCCCTGCGAGTCGGCAATCAGGGGCGTGATGTCCTTGAAGATGACACCAGGCTCAGGATAGTCGGGGATGTCGATGATCAGGTCTTCGAGGTTTGCGGAGAACATGTCGTTCCTTTCGTAACACGTGCCATAAGGTTAGGCTTGGTCGGTCATTCCTTTGAAGGCTTCAGTGATTCGTTCCGTGATAAGGGTCTCGCGCACGCGATTGGTGAGGGCGAGCATCTCGGTAAAGGCCTTTTCGAACTGCTCGCGAACCTCCTCCGTCTGCTCGACGGCACCCATGCCCGTGCGCGCGTACACCACGAGTGCCTGCTCGAACATGGCGCTCTCGCGGTTGGCCGCCGTGACGTACTGACGCAGGTTCTTGGGGCCAATGCCAAAGCGCCGCAGCTCCTCGCAGGTGCGGATAAGGGCGAAGTCCTTGCCGTCAACAAGATCGCGCCCATGGGGAGAGCGCTGGAGGGAGATGACTCCCGCCTCGGCAAGCTGCTTCACGAAGGTGACCGAGACACCCAGGAGCTCGGGGATACGGTCGATGGAGTGGAGCTTCTCGATAACCTCCTCGCTGTCCGTCTCGATCGCAAGGTCGGCGGCAACGGCGGAGGGCATGGCGGTCGTGGACGACTCACCACGGTCAAGCTCCTCCTTGATGACGGAAAGCGGCATGAAGCGATTCTTCTGCAGGTAGAGAATCGTCTCCAAGCGCTTGATGTCGTTTTGTGAGTAAAGGCGATAACCACCCGGGGTTCGGGACGGATTGAGAAGCCCCTCGTCCTCGAGGTAGCGAACCTTTGAGACGGAGAGGTCAGGGTAGCGCTCTTGCAGGCGCTTAACGACCTTGCCGATGGTTAGGTAGCCGGCGTCTGCCATCGCGCGCTACTCCCCCGTCTCAATGCGGGCGGGATTTGCCTTTCGGTTGGTATGGAAGACCATGCGGAAGGTGCCAACCTGGATGGTGGAGCCGTCCTTGAGCATGGCACGGTTGACGATGGCACCGTCGACCCAAGTTCCGTTAAGCGAACCGAGGTCTTCCACCGTGGCGATTCCCGTCGAGACGCTCGTCAGATCGATGCGCGCGTGACGGCGCGAAACGGTCATGTCGTTGAGGAAGATCGTGTTGGAGGGATCACGGCCAAGCGTGATCAGGGTGTCAGAGAGCTCAAACACCTGCCCCGTGTGCGGGCCTTTGACGATAGCCAAGGTGGGGCGCGCAACCCGAGCGGCAGCGGACAGGTCGGGCGACGTGGTGTCGGCCGAGGGCATCCGGAAGATCTCGGTAGCACCGTTAACGTTGTTGTTGGGCTCCATGCACTACACTCCTCTCAAGGAAATTGCCACTATGATACTACCTCTTAACGACAGGCAACGCAGTCCATCTCAATAAGTGCATCCATCGGGAGGCGCGAGACCTCAACGACCGTCCGAGCCGGCGCCGGCATCTCAAAGCGACGCCAATACACGTCGTTCACCTCGTCAAGATCGTCAAGATTCGCGAGGTAGATGTTAGTCTGCGCAACGTCGGCAAGCGTGCAGTCAACCTCGGCGAGAATCGCCTCAACGATATCGATAACCCGCTCCGTCTGCTCGCGAATGCCACCCTCGCAGAGCTTGTAGGGATTCTCCCGATCAATAGGCAGCTGACCCGAAGCAAAGACGAGACGGCCGGCCGTAGTTGCTTGGGAATAAGGCCCAATGGCGTCAGGCACGGTAGTGGCGTTGATGGCGTACTTCATGAGGCTCCCTTCAATGGATGCGCTCTCTCATGGTAGCGAAAAGCCCCGGGTATCGTCCTAAGACAAGCCGCGTGCGCCAATGAAGGAGCCGTCAGCGCGCAACAGGCCTGCCGACAAGAGCTGTTCGCGGCTCGGCGTGACACACCCAAACGTGCCGCTGATGTTTCCGAGGACATCGAAGCAGGTCTGCACCTGCTGTCTAAAGGCCTCAAGGCCAACGGGCGACACCTCGTTGAAAGACAGGAAGCTGCGCCAGAGCACGCGGGCACGTGCAGGCGGAACGAGCACGAGGTAGCAGGGTTGATCGTCAAACGCAGGCACCGCGACCAGGCAATTGATCTTGTCGAGCATGCGGTTGGCAATCGTTCCCGGAGCGGGCAGGTCTTGGTCGCCCAGGTAGTCCGAGAGAACCACGCCTGCCTGAGGCCCCCACAGCAGGATGGGAACCAAAGCCTCGGAAGCATCCTCAAGCTCGACCTCGCCAAAGGGCTGGATACCGCCCTGCTCAATGGAGATCACGAAGTCCGCCCAACAGGACATGATGGCGTCACGGCCAACAAGGTCCCACCAAGCAAACTCCTCCTGGCCCGTGCGGGCAAGCAGGACAAGCGAGGAAAGCGAACCGTCGCCGGTAAGGGCAACCTGGGGCGCGCACTGTCCGATCGCAAGCTCCTCACCCGCAAAGAGGGCCGAGATGAAGGCGCTCGTGTCATCACCGGAGACAAGCTGCGAGCCCATACAGGTCAAGTCAACAAGGGCCACGCCCTCAGAGAAAGCGGCCTTCTCGTCAACACCGTTATAGCGAAGTGGGGCAAGGCGACCGTCCGTCCCTTCGTCGAGAAGGGCGCCGAGCGCCAGGTGCTCCTCAAGCAGGGTGTTGGCAGCCTCTTGATCCATGCTGACCTCCTAGTTGGTCTTCTCTGACGGAGCGTTCGCGGCCGATACGAACAGGGGACGGCTCAAGATGTTGACGCTCGGGCTCTGGGTCAGGGCGGAGTCGACCGTCGACTTGCTGCCACCGCTGAAGCGCCCGCCTTGGCGCCACCACACGCAGCTATAGGGCTCGTTAAGGTCGAGCGCCACGTCGGGCGCGATGCAGACGCGACGGAAGGTCACCTCTCCGTCCGGCCAGGTACTGGCGTGCTGGTCGGCGCCGAGCGAGACCATGGCACGTGCGTTGAAGCCGAGCGCGTAGGGCGCAACGCGCACGACCCAGCCCTCGCGACCAAAGGTCTTGCCGGAGAAGTTCTCGTAGGCCCAATCCATGAGGGCTGCCGTGTCGGAAAAGCGGCCCTCATCGGTTTCGCAGCCAAGCACCGAGGTAAAGAGGGC
>CAJOKK010000076.1 GCA_905235165.1 uncultured Atopobiaceae bacterium
AGGTAAGCACGGCACCGCCTGCCAGGGGGCCGACTACCGTAACTAAGTCATTTACCACCCTAGACATACTTTGACGCTTTTGAATTATAGAATTATCTGTAATTGCTTTTAAGAATTCAGCTCTCAGGCACTCTAATACAAAGAATATCGCCTCATAAACAAAGAAAACGCAGCAGATAATAACAATATTGTCAGTAGCTAACAATGTCGCAATTGGCACTATGCACAACAGCTCGCCCAAAGAAAAGATCAAACGAAAGGGAGCATTCAATTTCAGCGCTCCCAGAAAGGGTGACACGAACAATTGCGGAAGCAGGGTAACCACCGTGAAGAGAGCCGACGCCATCAAGTCATGCGTGATTTCGTAAAGGTACAAGGTCAAGGCGACAGCAGACATGCTCGACCCAAAGGAAGAAACGAAGTCGGCGATCAGCAGCAAGGTGAAGTCATGATTGGGCCGCGTGATTCCACTCGCCATCCGCCTTCTCGCCTTCGCTAACCGCGGTAGATCGCGCGGTTATTCGGGGTCTCGTCGCACTCCACCTCGAGCACGGGCAGACCCTGGGCACTCAACTGGTCGAAGAACCAGCGGGCGAGGTTTTCCGCCGTCGTTCGGAAGGGCAAGACGGTAAGGGAGAAGCCCTCGGCCTCGAGCGCTGCAATCGTTGCCGGTTTGAGCGAACCCTCCTCCAACAGGAAAGTGTGGTCCAGACTATCGGCCAGCCCACGCACGGCCTTCTTGAACACGCCGAAGTCGAGCACCATGTCGCGCATGGTGCCCTCGGTCTGCAGTTGATCCTGGCCAATGGTCACCACAACACGCCAGCGATGGCCGTGGAGGTTTTCGCACTTGCCGTAGTAGTCAGTCAAGAAATGCGCGCTGTCGAACGCAGCCTCAGTCTGCAAGCAGTACATGTCTTCGCCCCTCGTCGTATCCGATGGCTAGGCCCAGAGCCACACCATGAGTGCAATCGCGATTCCAAAGACAACCACGTACACCATACCGAGAGCAAGCGCGGCCTTGAGCGTACCCAGAATCACCATCCTGCGCTCTTCGTCGCTTTGCAGCTCTTCGGCAACGTCGCGGCGCGGACGCACGAAGCCCCTCGGACGTCCGCGCAGGGCGCTCATGTCGGCAATCACGTGCCCGTCGTCATCATGCCTGTGCGACATCACCGCTCACTCCCGGTTCGTCATCAAAGAGGTGGCAGACCACATAGTGCCCGGGCTCTACCTCCTTCTGCTGGGGCGCCTCATGCTTGCAGCACTCCATGCAACGGCTGCAGCGCGTATGGAACTTGCAGCCCTTGGGCGGGTCGGCCGGCGAGGGGATGGAGCCCTCCAGCACGATGCGGTTCATCTTGGCATCCGGGTCGGGGATGGGGATGGCCGAGAAGAGCGCCTGCGTATAGGGGTGGAGCGGATTGGCGAAGAGGTCCTTCTTCTCGCCGTACTCCACGAGGTTGCCCAGATACATCACGCCCACGGTGTCAGAGATGTGCTCGACCACCGAGAGGTCGTGGCTGATGAAGAGGTAGGTCAGCGAGCGCTGCTCCTGCAGCTCACGCAGGAGGTTGATGATCTGTGCCTGGATCGACACGTCGAGCGCCGAAACGGGCTCGTCGCAGACCACGAACTCGGGATTGAGCGCGAGGGCACGCGCGATGCAGATGCGCTGGCGCTGGCCACCGGAGAACTCGTGCGGATAGCGCTCCTTCTGGAAGGCCTGCAGACCGCACTGGTCCATGACCTCGTCGATATAGGCATCAAGCTCCGCCTTAGGCACGATGTTGTGCTCGCGCACGGCCTCGCCGATGATCTCGCCCACGGGCAGGCGCGGGCTCAGGCTGCTGAAGGGGTCCTGGAAGATGATCTGCATCTTGGTGCGCAGCTCACGCAGCTCCTGCTTGTTCAGGTCGTAGACCTCGCGACCGTTGAAGAGCACCTCTCCGCCGGTCTTCTCCCCTGCCAGGCGCAGGATGGTCCGGCCCGTGGTGGTCTTGCCGCAGCCCGACTCGCCCACGAGTCCCATCGTGGTGCCGCGCTTGAGGTTGAAGGTCACGCCGTCAACGGCCTTGACGTTGCCCACCACGCGGTTCATGAAGCCGCCCTTGATGGGGAAGTACTTCTTCAAGTCGCGTACCTGCAGGATGTCGCTCGTCTCGGCAGACGAACCAGCTACAGCGCCTGCTGCCTTCACGTCCGTACTCATGCCTCGACACCTCCCGTCATGCCGAATGCGCTCATGTCGTCCTTGCCGTCTGCCAACGCCTCCGCGCGGTGCTCCTCGAAGTAGCGATAGCAGCTCACCTTGTGCGTCTCGGAGAGGGAGATCTCTTCGGGATAGGGGCCGCTGCAGCAACCGAGGCAACGGTCGCAGCGATCACGGAAGTAGCAGTAGTCGGGCATGTTGATGGGGTTGGGCACCTTGCCCGGAATGGAGAAGAGCTTCTCCACCTCACGTCCCACGACCGGTTTGGAGGCCATGAGGCCGATGGTGTAGGGGTGCGCCGGATGGTGGAAGATGTCGTCAGCCGTGCCCTTCTCCACCACGCGACCGGCATACATCACCACGACGTAGTCGGCCATCTCGGCGATGACGCCGAGGTCATGGGTGATGAGCATGATCGAGGAGTTGATGCGGTCCTTGAGGTTGCGGAGAAGGTCAAGGATCTGCGCCTGGATCGTCACGTCGAGCGCCGTGGTGGGCTCGTCGGCAATGATGACCTTGGGGTTGCAGGCAAGGGCCATGGCGATCATGATGCGCTGGCGCATACCACCCGAGAGCTCGTGCGGGAACATCTCGGCCACGCCCTCGGCGTTGGCGATGCCCACCATCTTGATGGCCTCGATTGAGCGCTCGCGAATCTGCTCCTTGGTCTTGCCCTCGCCGTCGTGCAGCTGGATGACCTCATCCACCTGGTCACCGATGCGAAAGACCGGGTTGAGCGAGGTCATAGGCTCCTGGAAGATCATCGACACGCGGTCGCCGCGCAGGTCTTGCATGCCCTCCTGCGTGATCTTCGCGATGTCGTAGGCCTTGTCGCCCAGGTTGAGGCGAATCTCGCCGGAGACGATCTGTCCCTGCGGGCGCTGCAGCAGCTGCATGAGCGAAAGCGAGGTCACCGACTTGCCGCAACCCGACTCGCCCACGACGCCCACGGTCTTGCCCTGGGGCACCTCGAAGCTCACGCCGTCAACCGAGTGGACCGTGCCCGAATCGGTGAAGAAGTAGGTGTGCAGGTCGTCGAACTCCACCGCGTTGTTCTTGTCGTGCATCTCGGTGAGGTACTCCGACTCGCTCACGCCCTTGCGCTTCCACTTCTTCTCGAGCTCACCCGTGATCTTGCGATTGGCCTTCGAGATCTTGCGAGACTCAGCCGCGCTGAGGTAGCCGTCGTTCTTCTTGCCAGCGTCTTTCTTAAACAATGCCATGTCCTCGCCTCCTTACCGCTTCATCTTCGGGTCAAAGGCGTCACGCAGACCATCGCCCACCAGGTTGAAGGCAAGCACCGTGGCCAGCAGGCAGCAGCCCGCCGGAATCCAGATGAACCAGTAGTTGGTGAGGACGTAGGTGTCGTTAACGTCGTTGATGATGTTGCCCCAGGAGGCAAAGGGGAACTTCACGCCCAGGCCCAGGAAGGAGAGCGTGGCCTCCGTGATGATCGTGGAGCCCAGGCTCATCGTCATGGTAACGATGAGCTGCGGAATCACGTTCGGGATGAGGTGACGGAAGATGCGCCTGGACGCGCGGATGCCCGTGGCCTCGGTCGCCGTCATGAACTCCTGCTCACGCAGGGACAAGATCTGGCCGCGCACGAGGCGAGCGATGCCCGGCCATCCCAAGAAGCCGAGGAGCAGCATGAGGTAGACCATGCGGACCTGCGGGTCAACGCGCATGGCATCCATCGTGGCGCCCAAGATGATGATGATCGGCATGCTCGGGATGCAGTAGAAGATGTCCACCACGCGCATGATGAGGTTGTCGATCCAGCCACCGCGATAGCCCGAGATGCCGCCCAGAACAACGCCGATGAGGGTCTCGATGAAGACGACGATGAAGCCGATGTAAAGCGAGACGCGACCGCCGTACATGAGGCGGGTGAGCATGTCCATGCCGTTCTTGTCGGTACCAAGCGGGTGAGCCTTCGAGGGGCTTGAATAGGTGTCGAAGACGCGGGTGCTGGCCGACTGGTCAACCGACCAGGTGCTCTTGGAGGCGTCATAGCTCAGCTTGTAGCTGTACTCCTCACCCTTGTCGTCCTTGAAGGTGAACTCGTTGTCATTCGCCTCGATGGAGGAGACCAGCTCGTCTTTGAAGGCGCGCGACAAGAACACGTCGGGCATGGAAGGCTGCACCACGTAGCGACTCGCGTAGGCCACCTCCTGATCACCGTCGAGCACCGTGCCCGAGGCATCAAGGGAGTAGGTCTTGCCCTCGTAGGTGAAGGAGTTCTTGTCGTTGGTCGCGGCAACGAGGATCGCGTGCTGCAGGGCAAACGGCAGCTCCTCACCCTCGGTCGAGGAGCTTACCGTGTCGTAGGTGGCAAGCGAGATGGGATTGGCCGGATCGCCAGCGTAGATGGCGAAGAGTCCCTCGCCCTCCTGCTTGAAGGTGTAGGTCACGCCGTCCGACTCGAAGCTGCCCTCCTTGCCCTGCTTCTGGGCGAGCACGAACTTGGCACGCGCCATCGAGGGCAGGCCCTCGCCATCGGAGATATAGCGCAGCTCCTTGTTTTCCGTCACTGCGGCGTACTGCTTGCTCTGGTTGTCTTCACGGTAGAAGACTTGGTCTTGCGCATAGGGGCTCACCAGTCCGCCCACAAAGGAGAAGAGGAACATGAAGGTGAGGATGACAAGGCCGGTCACGGCCACGCGGTTGCGCAGGAAGCGCTTCACGACCAGCGCCGTCGGCGAGAGCGTACGGACGCGACGGTCGTCGTTGAGCGAGTACTCACCCTCATCGGGCTCCACGACGTCTACGCGGAGTTCTTCTTCGATGGAGCCGCGCTCATCTTGCGGGAGGTTTTCGTTTGCCATGGTCACACCTCCTAGGCGATTCGGACGCGCGGGTCGACCGCGGCATACAGGATGTCGGAAATCAGATTGCCCAAGAGCGTCAGGATCGCCATGAACACGAGGTAGAACATGGAGAAGGGAATGTCTCCCGCCACCATCGACTGGTAGCTCACGTATCCGATGCCTGGGATGGAGTAGAGCGTCTCGGTGATAAGGGCGCCCGCGAAGAGGCCCGGAAGCGAGCCGCCGAGCATGGTCACGAGCGGGATGAGCGTGTTGCGGAAGGCGTGGCGATAGATCACCTCATGCTCGGGCAGGCCCTTGGCGCGCGCCGTGCGGATGTAGTCGGCGTTGAGGACCTCGAGCATGTTCGTGCGGGTGTAGCGCATGAGGGCGCCGATGGAGATGACCACGAGCGTCACGATCGGCAGCACGAGATGGTTTGCCTTGTCGAGGAACTGCCCCATGGGCGAGAGGTACTCGTAGTTGCGTCCCACGAGGCCGCCAAGGTCAAACCAGCCGAGGTTCACACAGAACACGAGCTTGAGCAGGGAGGCAAAGAAGAAGGTGGGCAGGGAGAAGCAGGCAAGGGCCACGATGGTGATGAGGTAGTCCACCTTGGTGTACTGCTTGGTCGCCGCGATGATGCCGAGCGGGATGGCGATGATGATCTCAAGCACGAAGGAAATCGCGCCCATGATGAAGGAGATCCACACCGACTCCTGGAACTTCTGCGTCACCGGCACCGTCCAGCGCCAGGAGTCGCCAAAGTCGCCATGCAGGGCGCGGCCGAGCCAAGAGAAGAAGCCCGGGATGATGCCCTTGTCCATGCCATAGGTGGCCGAAAGCTGCTGCATCCATTCCTCGAAGCTCTTCGAGCCCGGCTGCTGCGACTTCGTGCGCGCCACCTGCTCGAGGTAGGAGGTCGGGAGACAGCGCATCAGCGCGTAGATGACAAACGACACGAGAAACAAGATGGCGACCGAGATGAGCAGTCGCTTGAGAATGTACTTTTTCATAAATCCTGCCTTGCCCTGCTTTACGTGGCGTCGCCGCCCCGTAGGACGGCGACGTTATTCACCAGGCGCGCATCGGCGCCCTCTGGCAAACGAATGCTTACTTCATCTGGAAGTTCTCGATCTCGGCCATCCAGCCGTAGAAGGGGGTGATGTCAGGCGTGACGGTCTCGACCTTGACACGCTCCGTCGAGAAGATGACGGCGTTCTGGCGCTGGTAGACGGGGATCTCGCAAGCCCAGTCGATGACCGTGTCGAGACAGGCCTTGTAGACCTGCTTGCGGTACTCCTGGTCGGTGGAGGCACGCGCCTCGAGGATGAGCTTGTCGAGCTCGGGATCGGCGATGCAGTACTGGTAGTTGGAACCGCCCTGGTTGTCGCCGCCGTTGGGGTTCTTGCTGGAGCCCGTAGCCTTGACGGGGTTGGCTGCGTCGGCGTAGTAGATCTGCGTCATGTCGGGGTCGATCGTGGCGCCCCAGGCAGCACACCACAGCTCGGCCTGGACGGCGCTGAGCTTGTCCCAGAGGTCGGTGCTGTTGGACAGGTCGGTGACGATGAAGTTGATGCCGATCTCCTCGAAGGCGTCGTGAGCCAGCTTCAAGATCATGAAGGAGGGGTGATCGCCCGAGCCGTCAGCCGGGATCAGGCACTCGTACTCGAGCTTGGCGCCCTCGGGGGCCGCCGTCGCCTTGCCACCCTCGATGGTATAACCAGCCGCCTCGAGGAAGCCGAGGGCCGCGGTCTTGGCAGCTGCGTACTTGGCGTCGGCGTTCATGTCGGAGGTGTAGATGTCCTTGCCGTCCTTGTCCACGGAGAAGGCCACCTTGTAGCCATCATCCGTGGCGTGGGGAGCGGCCCAGGAGGTGTTCGAAATCGGGTAGTTAATGACCTCGGCGGCATCGCCGTAGAAGGAGTCGATGGCGACGTCACGATAGACGGCCAGGATGGTGGCGAGCGCCTTGCGCAGGTTCTTGGAGGCGTCGGAGGCGGGGTCCTTGCCCACCGAGACGTTGATGGCGTTCATGCCGATGTAGCCATAGCCCAGGAAGTCGGTCGTGTTGGTGGTGATGACCGAACCGGTGATATCGCCGCCATTGGAGTCGGAGATTGCCGCCTCGACGTCCTTGGAGTAGGTGGGGTCGGTGACGTCGATGGTGCCGGTCACGACGCCATTGAGCTTGTCCACCTCCTGCATCTCGCGCAGCTGCAGGTACTTGGTCTTGGGCGTGCCCTTGTAGTAGAGCTCGTTGGCCTCGTAGTTGATGAC
>CAJOKK010000077.1 GCA_905235165.1 uncultured Atopobiaceae bacterium
CTTCGCAGTCGGACCCGCTGAGGGCTGAGCAGGTGCCCTCGACACCCGAGCAGTTCGATATTGCCCGCGTCGTTTCCGCAGACCTTGAGGAGCTGGGTGCCGAGGACGTGCGGGTTGATGAGCATGCCTACGTCACGGCCCACTGGCCGGCAAGCGGGGGTTGCGAAGACCTTCCGACCCTTGGCTTCTGCTGCCACCTTGACACCGCTTGGCAGACCTATGGTGACAGCGTGCATCCGCAGGTCAGGCACTATGAGGGCGGCCGTCTCACTATCGGTATCGGTCGTGACGGCAAGGAGGTTTGGATTGACCCAACGACAAACCCTGTCCTTGACCAGCTGGTGGATTGTGACCTCATCACCACGGACGGAAGCTCCCTGCTTGGGGGTGACGACAAGGCTGGCATAGCCTTGTGCCTCTCGCTCATCAAGCGTCTCAAAGACGAGCCCGAGCTCGCGCATCCTCGCCTGGCCTTTGCCTTCGTGCCGGACGAGGAGATTGGCCACGGTGCCGCCCTGCTCGATCTTGATGCCTTTGGCGCTGCCTATGGCTATACCATCGATGGCGGCCCCTTCGGTGAGTTTTGCTACGAGACCTTCAACGCTGCCGAGGCCCTGGTGCGCGCAACGGGCATTTCGGTTCACACGGGCGCGGCCAAGGGCATGATGATCAATGCCGCCGAGGCCATCATGCGCTTCCACCAGCTCATTCCCGCAGCGCAGCGCCCTGAGTTTACCGAGGGCTACGAGGGCTTTTACTACCTTGAGCGTATGCAGGGCAACTGCGAGGAGGCTCTGGCCGACTACCTCATTCGCGATCACGACCAGGCAAAGGTCGAGAAGCGCAAGGAGCTGATGCGTACGGCGGTAGACCTCGTCAATCAGCAGTTTGGCAGCGAAGTGCTCTCGATCGAGATTCACGACCAATACCACAACCTGGCCGACGTTGTCTTGCGTCCCGAGAACGCCCACCTCATCGAGAACGCTCGTGCGGCCTACGCGAGCGTGGGCAAAGAGATGATGTGCGTTCCCATGCGTGGTGGCACCGATGGCTCGCAGCTCTCCTTTAGGGGCTTTGCCTGTGCCAACATCTCGGGTTGCTACTACAACGCCCATGGCGTGCGCGAGTTCGTTCCCGTGCCCGAGCTTGAGAGTATGCTTGAGGTCCTGCTTGCGCTCGTGGGACGTTACGCGAGCGAGCAATAGGGAGGGGGAGCATATGGGCTACACCATCTACCTCGCGGGAGGTATCGCGTCGGGCAAGTCAACGGTGGCCGAGGAGCTTGAGCGTCTCGGAGCCTGGCGCATCGACCTCGATCGCGTTTCTCGAGAGGTGCTTGAGCCTGGCAGCCCATGCGTCCATGAGGTTGCCGCCGCCTTCGGAGAAGACCTGCTCGACGGCAAAACGGGAGAGCTTAACCGAGCCCTTCTCGCCGAGCGTGCCTTCGCCACGCCCGAGGCTGCCGCCCTTCTCGAGAAGATCGAGATTCCGGCCATTCGCGCGCGTCTTGCCGAGCATCTTGCCAACCCTCCCAGGGAGGCGCTTGACGCGCCTTGCTGCGTGGTTGAGGTGCCCCTGCTTGACCGCATGGACGACGCCCTCGACATGGCTGATGAGATCGTGGTGGTAAGCCTTCCCCTGGCCGAGCGTCGCGTGCGAGCCATCTCGCGTGGCATGACCGCAGCCGACTTTGACGCTCGCGCCGAAAAGCAGCCTACTGACGCATGGCTGTTGGCGCATGCCGATACCGTCTTCACCAATGATGGTACGCTTGAGGAGCTGCGTTCCAAGGTTGTTGCCTGGTGGGACGAGCATGTACGGGACTCTTGGCAAACGAAGGGAGGGAGAGCGGAGCATGGCGTCAAATCGTGAGGATTGCTTCTTTCGCTGGTTTCGCGTTCTGCCGCTCTCACTTGTGGCGATGTGTGCCCTGCTCGCCGCCCTTCTCTCCATGGCCCCAAGCTTTCTGATGAGGAGCTTGTTTGTTCCCGTCAAGCACGAGCAGGCCATTCTGGACTCGTCGACGCGCCACAACGTAGACCCCTTGTTAGCCTGCTCGATTATCAGCTGCGAGTCAGGTTGGCGCGAGGATGCGGAGTCGGGAGTCGGTGCGCAGGGTCTGATGCAGATGATGGACCAGACGGCTGACATGCTGGTTGCCTTCAACTACGTGGATGGCAGCAGCTACTCTCCTCAGAACCTCATGGATCCAGAGACGAATATCGAGTTCGGCTGTGCCTTCTTGCAGTACCTCCAAGACAACCTTGAAAATCGCGACGAGATTATCGCCGCATACAACGCCGGGTTGGGTGCGGTGCAAGACTGGTCGGAAGGTAGCGTCTCGTCGTTGTCCGACGCGATTACCTATCCGGAGACTCGCATGTACCTGATCCGGGTGAACGAGACCTACGATGCCTACCAGAGCTTCTATGACTCCGACCTGCAGCCAAAATAGAAAGCCCTAGCAACAAAGACGCTCGTCGCTAGGGCTTGGTAGCCGTTGGTTTTCTTGATTTGGGATGGGCCCTACAGCGTTGGGCTGAGCGAGTGGTAGACGCCCATCAGCACGTCGTCGCCCGTGGCACTGAAGAGCAGGCCCACGAGCGGTTGCGCTGTCCAGAAGATGCCCTCGTCGATGCAGTTTGCGGCGGCGCCAAGCGTTCGGCGCAGGTCAGACGCATCGCAGCCGAGCGGGATGCCCTCCTTGGCAAGCAGGGCAATGACCTCGTCCTCTTTAAGCGCGTGCAGATTCTCGTTTGAGCTCAACAGGTCATTGAGCTCTTCGTGCGACTGCTCCGAGATTTCGGTTTGCCAGGTAAGCGAGCGTTCGTAGCAGGCAACGGCAAGGTCTTCTCGCCCGAGCTTCCATTCCAGGAAGGCAAGGCGGTAGTGGCATATGGCCGCATCGCGTGGAGTGCTCGCAAGGCGCAGCATCGACTTGAGGAGGTCGGCTGCCTCATAGGTTCTTGACTGGTGCTCAAGAATGCGCACCTTGCGCAGGGAGGCCTGAATGGACGCAGGCGCAATGCGGCAGAGCTCCTCGGCGCACTCCATGGCCTTCTCGATCTCGCCCAGTGAGCCGTAAACGAAAGAGAGCGTGGAGAGGGCGTTGAAGTAGGCGTCGGGAACGAGGCAGACCTTGCGCTGATGGTCATCGACATCAAGGTTGAAGCGTATACGTTCGGCAACCGAACCGAAGTAGCGATAGATGGTGTCGCTGTCGTCGAGGTAGACGCCGAGCGAGCGGAGCGGCGAAAGGGCTTCTGAAAGCACGGTCGTGACGCGCTCGATGCCCTCGGGCTCGTCGGATTCCGCCAAGATCTCCTCAGAGAGGGCAACGGCCTGCTCAAGGGTGTTGCCTCCCACAAAAATGCGGCGAAGCTTCTCCTCGTCTTGCGCGTCTACGCTGCCATCGAGAAGCGCCTCGATGGTGCGATTGCATGCCTCGTTCACGGTGATGTCGCGCGATTCGTAGAGCTCTCGCTTGAGTTTGGAGACGAGCTGCTCAGTTGAGCTGCCTCCCTCTTCGTAGAGTTTGTCCCAGGCGGCAAAGCGAGCGGCGTTTTCGTTGATTCCCAGTTCGCTGACCTTTCGGGCGCCCGTGATGGCGCGAAGCATATCGGATGTGGGGTTGTCGTTGAGCTCGGGGTAATCAAAGCGCCACTTGGGCGAGACGAGCTCGTCATCGAGGGCGAGGAGCGGCTCGACCGGCTCGAACCAGCCGTCCTGACCCAACGAGGCTCGGATGGCCTCGCTGCTGGGGAAGGCACCTTCCTCAAGCGAGTTGCCCCTTCCTATGAGTGAGGTGAGCTCGTCGATACTTGCCTGGTCAAAACGGACGGACAGGAGCGTCTGGCTACTCTGGGCCTCATGGCAGTTTACGTAGACCGTCGAGATGAGCGGCCTGTCTGCAAGTTTTGAGTGGTCGATGGTGTTACTCGCTAGCAGCGTTGCTAAGCGCAGTGCGTAGCTGCGTGCAAGGGTGGCCTGCTCCTTGGGGTCTGAGGTGAAGATGGCCATGCAGCGGGGGCGAGGCGTCTCAAGCGAGATGGCCGCAACGCCCTTCTCGACGTTGACGCGCTGATCGTAAGAGAATCGAAAGGGCGTGATGGCGCATTCGGCTGCAGACGAGATGTTTGCGCGCACCGCCCATTCGCCCTTGAGCTCCGAGACGTCCCTTCCGGGGCAGGCGGCCTCGATGACCTGCCGAGGGTTGTAGGGGGCGATATGCTGGTTCGATAGCTGTGAGAAGACCCTGTGCGCAATAGCGGGATACGACTCGTCAACCGTGAAGGTTCGGTTGCCGCCCAGGTCTTGGTTGACGTTGAGCGCCGCTTCAACAGAAACGAAGCGGTCGTAGTCTGCCTCAGAAAGTGAGTCGGTGTCCATGCGCAGCCAGAAGTGGTGGGTGCGGGCAAGGCGCCCTGCCTCAATGGTCGGAGCGTCCTCCCAACGCATGAGACCGCTTGCCTGGAGCATGCTCGTCAGGTGACGGTTGCCTGCGCTTTCCTTTGCGACTTCGTGCCGCACAAAGTCTTGCAGGGTGGCGAAGACGTTGTGAGAGCGCGTGACAAGCCCCGCCAGCTCGTCAGAGGCAGAAGGTGTGCTGTTCTTCGCTGGGACCGTTCCGCGCTTTCGCTTTGGTGGTGCCTGCTCCGGTAGGGGAGGTGCCGAGACGGTTACGGTAAACCCGTGCTCGGGAGAGGCACTGGCGGCGGTTTCGATGACGGTGGGCATGCCCGCAGAGTTGGCGTCGGCAGCGTCAGCGGGAATAACCTCGTCGCTCTGGCCTACGCTTTGGGAGCTTGTTGCTAGGGGCTTGTTCGTGCTGCCGGAGCCAGCGATAAGCTCCCGGGAGATGAGCTCTCGGTCATCGGAAGACGAAGGAGACGAGTTCTTCTCGTCTGCGTCTGCCTCGTGCTTGGGCTTCTTCTCGGGCGCACCGAGGTGTGCGGCGGCTGCTTGCGAAGAGCTTGACTGTGGCGCATGCATGTCGGGCACATAGCTTTCCCTGCCAGCGGCATTGCCCTGGTTCATGCCCTTGCGGAGGAACTTTAATCCGAGGGCAGCGAAACCCGCGCCAAAGAGAAGGGCAACAACGACGGCACCAAAGTCATCGTGATCAAACAGGAGCGAAATCGCGGCGACGAGGAAGAACGCCGCGAACAAAAGCAAGCAGGAGCCAAGGAGGACAAAGAGTACGGCTAAGAAGGTACCGCCACGCTCTGCTCGATGGACGGGGTGGTCGTGTGGTGTGGCGCACATAGGCCTCTCCCAACGATTGCGGTTCGTGGTGCAACGTTACGGCCTGATTCTACAGCGTGCGTTAGCTGCGGTGAGCAGGCAAGCCGCCCGTCGGTTGCCTGTGGGGCGCAAAAGTGGAGTACACTAGTTCGAAAACCGACGAGAGGGGCTGCTGTGGCAACGGTCGGGCACTTTGGGGGAGAGCTGAGGCGCTTTGGGCGTGAGGAAGGCGAGGAGCGGCTTGAGGTCGTCTCGCCCTTCGAGCCTGCCGGAGACCAGCCCCAGGCCATCGCAAAGTTGGCCAAGGGGGTCGAGGAGGGCCTGCGCTACCAGACGCTTCTGGGCGTGACCGGCTCGGGCAAGACCTTCACCATGGCCAAGCTCATTGAGGCCACGCAGAAGCCCACCCTCATCATGGAGCCCAACAAGACCCTCGCTGCCCAGGTGGCAAGCGAGATGCGCGAGCTCTTTCCCAACAACGCGGTGGTCTACTTCGTCAGCTACTACGACTACTACCAGCCTGAAGCCTACGTGCCGCAGACCGACACCTATATCGAGAAGGACGCCTCCATCAATGAGGAGGTTGAGAAGCTGCGCCACCAGGCCACGTCGAGCCTGCTCAGCCGTCGCGACGTGATCGTGGTGGCATCGGTGAGCTGTATCTACGGTATCGGCAGCCCCGAGGACTACGCGGGTCTGGCGCCTACGGTGAGCAAGGACGAGCCGCTTGAGCGCGACGACCTCATTCGCGCCCTTATCGATATCCAGTACGACCGTAACGACTACGACCTGCAGCGCGGCATGTTCCGCGTGCGCGGAGACACCGTGGACGTCTTTCCGCCCTATGCTGAGAACCCCTTGCGCATCAGCTTCTTCGGCGACGAGGTCGAGCTCATTGCCGAGGTGGACAAGGTGACCGGCGAGATCGTGCGCGAGTTTGACGCCATTCCCATCTGGCCGGCTTCGCACTACGTGACGGAGCGACCCAAGGTGACCCAGGCGCTCAAGACCATCTCGGAGGAGCTGGAGGGGCGCGTGGCCGAGCTCAAGGCAGCCGATCGCATCTTAGAGGCGCAGCGCTTGGCGCAGCGCACGGCCTACGACCTGGAGATGCTTGAGACCATGGGTTACTGCTCGGGCATCGAGAATTACTCACGCCACATGGACGGCCGCAAGCCTGGCGAGCCGCCCTATACGCTCATCGACTACTTTCCGGCCGACATGCTCTGCATCATTGACGAGAGCCACGTCACCGTGCCGCAGATTCGTGGCATGTACGAGGGTGACCGCTCGCGCAAGGTGACGCTCGTGGAGCATGGCTTTCGCCTGCCGTCGGCGCTCGACAACCGTCCCTTGCGCTTTGATGAGTTCGAGCAGCGCGTGCCGCAGTACGTCTATGTCTCGGCCACGCCGGGCGACTACGAGGAGTCGGTGAGCCAGCAGCAGGTTGAGCAGGTCATTCGACCTACGGGTCTGCTTGACCCGCTGGTAGACGTGCGTCCCGTGCGCGGGCAGATCGACGATCTTATCGACGAGATCAAGGAGCGCACGGCCAAGGGCGATCGCGTGCTCGTGACGACGCTTACCAAGCGCATGGCCGAAGACCTGACGGACCATCTGCTCGACGAGGGTGTGAAGGTGAACTACATGCACTCCGATACCGCAACGCTCGAGCGCGTGGAGATCATTCGCGATCTGCGTGTGGGAAAGATCTCGGTGCTCGTGGGCATTAACTTGCTGCGCGAGGGCCTGGACATCCCCGAGGTGTCGCTTGTTGCCATTCTTGATGCCGACAAGGAGGGCTTCCTGCGCAACCGTCGTTCCCTCATCCAGACCATGGGTCGTGCTGCTCGCAATTCCCAAGGTCAGGTCATTATGTATGCCGACACTATCACCGACAGCATGCGCGAGGCCATCGAGGAGACCCGGCGGCGCCGCAGCATCCAGGAGGCCTTCAACGAGGAGCATGGCATCGTCCCCAAGACCATCAAGAAGTCAATTACCGATGTGACGAGCTTCATCTCTGAGGCC
>CAJOKK010000078.1:0-1793 GCA_905235165.1 uncultured Atopobiaceae bacterium
CCGAAGCAGCCTCGGAACCCAAGGTCAAGACCACTCCGGAACCCAGCTCCGAGGCCACTTCAAGGCTAGAAGCCGAGGCCGCTCCGAAAGCCGAGGTCAAGACAACTAAAAGCTCCGACGCCCAAACCAGCCCGAAGCCGCAGAAAAATCCCTCCTCCCCTGCTCAAGAGCAGGATGCGGAAGAAACAGATACCTCCGACAACATTGAAAGGCCTGACATCGTGGATAACAACCAGGAAAGCAACCAGGAAAACAGCAAGCCCCTGCCCACAAACCTCATCATCGGAGTAGTCGCAGTTGTCGTTCTCGTGATTGTCTGCGCCCTCTTTGTGCCGAAGAAGCCCGCCAACACCTCTACCCCAGAGCCGACGAAGGAGCCGACGACGGAACCTCTTCCGCAGGTGTCCTCAGACCTCGAGGAGGAGCCGGAAAACGTCAGCGACCTCAAGGCCTTCATCACCACCCTCAAATACAACAAAGAGGATGTATCCATCCCCGCCAGAAACATTAGCGTTGCAGCCCGCGACGGTAAGGTACTTGTCACTCACACCCTCAGCGAGGATGAAGAGTTCCAGCCCCTCGATCTCGTTACGGAGTCCGCCAAGCGCAGCTCCGCCCTTGCGGACGCACTTGAGGGTCAGTACATCGCAAGCACCACTGACCAGGAGGGCAGCAAGTTCGTCTCTATCACCTGGGTTGTCAGGGATTCAAACAAGCGCGCCTACCTCGCCATCACTGATGAGCCTGGCGAAAAGGGCAAGAGCGATGGGCTGACCTTGCTGTCCAACTCCAAGAGCTACTCCCTCTCTTCCAGCCTCTACCGGGGTATTGGTGGCGAGAACAGTGCCGTAGAGCAGTCAACGAAGACCCCTCCCGTTGATCTCAAGGGCGATGCCATCAAGACCGATGCCATCTTTGAGCACCCAGAGGACGATGCGGCAAACGCTGCCACAAATGGAGCCAACAACCCGACTGCTGAGGCAACTGGCGCTGCCGACGCTAATGCGGCAGCTGACCCTGCGGCAAACCCGGCTGAGCCCGCCCCCGCCGCCAACCCGGACGAAGCAGCTCCTGCAGCAAACCCTGACGAAGCCGCTCCCGCCGCAAACGAGGGCGCCAACTAAAAACTGAGAGGCGCCTTCGTCGTCTCAGTCCCCTGCGACGCCAGCTCACACGAGACGTTCTGCGAGGAAGTCCCTCATGACGCGCACCGCGTCGGTCTTGCGCCAGTCGACCTCGTGGACGCAGCCGCCGTCGAAAGAGAGCACCTGCGCGTCCTCCGTCCCCATGATGATGGGCGAGTGCGTGACGATGATGAACTGCGAGCCTTCGTCGACGCCCTTCTCGATGAGCTCCACCAGCTCGAGCTGACGACGCGGCGACAGGGCGGCCTCCGGCTCGTCGAGCACGATGAGGCTGCGCGCGGGCGCATAGCGCAAGAAGGACAGGAAGCTCTCGCCATGCGACTGGGCATGCAGGTCGGGCAGGGATACACGGCCGCCCTGGTACTCCGTCACCACGAGCGTCGCCACGTTGTAGAGGGTTTCCGCGCGCAGGTATTGCCCCCACTTGGGACGCGTGAAGCCACGCACGAGCGTGAGGGCCTCGTGCAGCTCAGAAACGTCGTCGTAGCTGCTGTGAGAGAAGTTGAGCGTGCCGCCCTCGCGGTTGAAGCCGAAGGCGACGGCAATGGCCTCGAGGAGCGTGGACTTGCCCGTGCCGTTCTCCCCCACGAAGATGGTCACATCGTGCGTGAACTCAAGCGACTCCAGCCGCGTGAGCGAAAAGATGCC
>CAJOKK010000078.1:1801-9261 GCA_905235165.1 uncultured Atopobiaceae bacterium
GAATCGGCCGGGACCTTGTCCCAATCGATCTCGATGCCACGTATGAAGCGCGAGCTAAGCATGCTGACCCCAATTGCTAACGGAAGTGAATTGATTTTTCGCTTCCGTTATATTGGGTCTAACGAAAGTGAAAGGCAATACACTTCCGTTACATGAGACAATCGGCAGCGGGAAACCGTACACATCGTTGTTGAGGCAAGGAGGGCCAGATGCCCACCATCGAAGAGCTGAACTTCCGCGAGTACGTAGGACACGCCATCGTCACCGACCTCAAGCTTGATCGCCAACTCTTGGTAGATATTGCAGGTAAACTCAAGAAGGGCGACTACGGGCTCAGCGCGCGCGACCTGAAGGACCTCCCGCAATCTTGGGACTTTGAAGCTGACGGTTCGCTCATGTGGGCGCGCGTCGACCACAACGACGGCATCATCCTCACCTATCTGTGCCCCTGCTATTTGAAAGGCGACAAGCCAACGATCCCAGAACCCCCTCGCAATCCACGGCATCACGATGCACTGTTTCCTCGATGAGAGAAATGCCGGGAGCGAGGTATACGAGATCCTTCCGTGGGAAGACCTCCTCGAACCCTTCAAGAGCTTTACCCACGAACTTGATGAGGAGTGCAGGGTGTCGCTCAGCACAAGCGAGGCGCGCGAGGACGAGCTGCTTGACCCCTGGCGCGACCCCTTCTACCCCGACCTCGTGCGCGCGGTCTACGTTCCCGCCAAGGAGGGGGACCTTCCCAAGAGCATCTTTGCCCGCGTTGAGCGCAGGACCGTCAACCCTGAAGAGCCTAGCGTGCCTTACTGGGAGGCAACGCTCATGGGCATCGTTGACAACGGCATGGGCGACCTTCCCAGCCATGTCGAGGACCACCTCTTGCTCAGGCAGGTAAACAACCTCGAGACGGACGAAACGCTGATGATGGTCGCCTTTCCTCAGCCCGCCCTCAGCGAAAAGGACTACGACCCCGATGAGGACAAGCGTTGTAACGGCGACCTCTCGCTCGAGATAGGCGCACGCTACTACTGCGATGGCATGGACACAGACGACGAGTTCGACCACGACAAACGTATTGAATGTTTCTCCCTTGCCAAGAAGTACTACGCCCTCTCCGCAGAGCTGGGCAACGCCCAGGCTATGTGCAATCTCGGCTACATCTATTCTTACGGTCGCCTGGGCAAGCATGATTACCAAGCGGCGGCGACGTGGTACAAGGCGGCAGCAGACCTCGGCCACGCAGAAGCCGCGTACAAATACGGCGACATGCTCTACCAGGGCAGCGGCGTCGATGAAGATCTTGAACAGGCGTTTTTCTATTACTCGATCTCCTACCAGCGCTGCGAGAAAGAGACCTATCCCGCAACTTGGGGTAGCGCCGCGCTGAGGCTTGCCGAGTGCTACGAGCACGGAACCGGATGCGAGAAAGATCTGCAGAGGGCAAAGGACCTCTACCTCGAGGCAGAGATGGGTCTTGAAGAGGCCATAGAGGACGAGCCTTGGTATAGCAGTCAACTGGACAAGGCACGCGAAGGCATCGCCCGCTTGATTGGGTAAGGAGGGCGCCTCACGCCGCGTTATCGCCCGGTAGAGAAATCGCACTCGATTTCGGTACCATCTACCTGCACTTTTCTCAGTGCCACTTCCCCACCGTGGTGACAGGGCACTTTACCGTAAAGTAAAAATAGGACTTCTAACTGGGCAAACGATTCTAAGGCGTTTTAAGGCCCGCTTCCTCACGCCGACACATATTTACCCGCAAGATGGCCGAAACGGGGCTACTTCGCAATCTCGCAAACTCGCACTTCTAACAATGGGTTCCGAAAACCCGTCTCCCGTCCGCCCGCTTTCCGCTTCTTCGGGAAATGCCAACACGGGCTTTGCTTCAGAAGCAACGGAATGGGAGACGGGTTTTTCGGGCACCTTCGCCCCATGGGCAGTATCGGCACTGGCAAAACCCGAGGTCATGGCATACGTTTTCGAGCGTTCTATCGCCCCGGTGGAGAAACCGCACCCGATTTTACCCCGATCTACCTGCGGCTTTCCCAGTGCCTTTTCCTCACCGTAGCGCACAAGGCCCCCAAAATCCCCCTCCCTATCGACGTTATTTCAAGTGCCAGCCAAAATTTATCTGGGGTTTTGTTCCCTGCACAAACAATAGGGAGGGGGATTTTGAGGCGCCGACCAAGCAACTCCCCGCATTAGGACTTTTCCGAAACCGAAGTCCCATCCTCCGATGCGCTAAGCGCTTGCGTCAGCTCTGCCGCCACCTCCCTGCTCACGAATCGAATCGCGCAATCGTCCTTGCGCGCATACGCAAGCGGGGCAACATCGCCACACCACACAAGCGAATCATCAATCACAACAAGGTCAAGCGGCTCTCCCCCACGAGCAAAGCGCACGCTACAGCCAAGCTCGGCAAGCGCGGCGAGCACCTGCCCCCACTCAGCCGTCTGCTTTGAAGGCTGCTTGAGCACCACGTCAACAGAAACACCCCTGCTCACCGCCTTCTCCAGCTCCTCGCGCAGAGCCTTGATGCGGGCGAGACGCACCCATGAGGAAGCCACAACCACTCGTCGGGCACAATCGGCCAAATCCATCGCCAGCGCAGAAGCGAACTCCTTGCCTGCAAACAGATGCCCAAGCGGAACAGACTTCCCCTCAAGTCCGACAAGTCGAAGGTCCCCCTCACCCGCAATCTGGTAACCGAGTTTGCCATACGACTTCACACGCGCACGCCACTCCTTGTCGAACATGGGAATGCCCACGTCAACATAGTCCATCACGATGACTTCCGACTTGTTCTCGCCCACGCGATGCAGGCGCCCCACCCACTGAGTGACCTTTCCGTCAAATTTCACCGGTCCCGCAAGCAACAGCAGGTCGAGTCGCGTCAAGTCGAAGCCCTCGCCCACGTAGTTTCCCGTTGCCACCACACAAAGCGGTTTGTCGGACGGCACCGAATACAGTTCCTCGAGCCTCTGTCGCCTCAGAGCCGCTCCATCGCCTCCCACCAGCAAAATTACTGCGGCTCCAAGCGGTTCAGCAAGGGCCTCGATTGCATTCGCAAGCGTTCGGGCATGCTCCACGCGCCGCGTCAGGACCAGAGGGGTCCTTCCTTGCCGCATGGCGCGAACGGCATCAGTCGCAATGAGGTGGTTTCGATCCTCGCTCGAGCTGATGTAGTCGATAAGCGCATGCCAATTGGGCTTTCCCTCAAGATCGGGCCGTGCCCCGCTATAGCGCGGCACAAGCAATCGCCTCATACCCTGCTCAGCTATCTGCTCAGCAACCGGCACCTCATAGCGAAGCGGGCCGCATTCGAGAAAAAGAATCCTATCGAGCCCGTCGTCGCGCTTCGGGGTCGCCGTCATCGCATACACATAGTGGGAACGAACCGCCCTGAGGACTTCGAGCAACTTAGTCGCTCCCACGTGTTGTGCCTCGTCCACTATGACCATGCCGTACTCAGCAACGAGAGGCTTAACGCGATAATCCCCGGCCACATCGCCTTTCTCGAAAAGGGAGCCATGGGTCGCCACATCCACGATACCGCTCCTGAGATTCTTGCCGCCGCCGATCATGCCCACCGTTCCAGGCTGATGCTTCGCCTTTCTTCCCGTCGATGTGCGCAAGACAGGCGGCTCGTCATCTATCTGCAGAAACTGAGACAGGCTTTCGTACCACTGGGTAAGCAAGGCCGTCGTAGGCACGATAATCAGCGTATTCACCTGGTGTCGGGCAATAACGGACGCAGCGATGACAGACTTTCCGAAGCCGGTGGGAGCGACAAGAACGCCCATGTCATGCTTGACCAGCCTATCGTGGCAGGGCTTTTGGGTTTCCCTCAACTCCCCGGCAAAGCGGGCATGGATGCGCTTGCCGTCGGTTCGGCCATCGGCGACGAAGGGCTCCGTGCCCGCATCGCGCAAGGTCGCAAGCGCGGCGTCCATGCAGCCCCTCGGCAAAACCAGCTCGTCACCGTCGAGCACGCTCAGGTCGATGACGCGCGGGATATTCCAAACCGAATAATGCATCGCAAGCTTTTTGCTGTACTCAGGGTTGCGAAAGGCCGCAATCCGACACAGGCTGTTAACCACACGCGGCGGCAGCTCCTTGCATTCGATGCGAACGCCATCTGCGAGGGTAACCCGCACCGCCGAAGGGACTTCTTCGCAGCTAGCGTCCGGAGAAGTCCTCGGCGCTTCGGCATCAATTCGAGAAGGCGCGATCTTTCGGCTCTCGCCCTTGGGAAGTCCGATGGGATTCTCACCGAACTCGAGCGCCTGCGAGGCCACAAACGCAGCATCAGCCTTAGGAAGCGAGCTCAAATAAGCGCACTGATCCGCATAGACCTCAAACTGGTCGTCAACAAAAACGCTGTTGCCCCGACGAACCGCCTCGCCCTGAAGCGGAAGTGCGATGAGGCTCCCCAGACTGCCCTCACCAACAGAATCCTGCAGCGGAAAGAGACGATCGTACGAATGGAAGCTCACAGCTGTACAGTTATCGCGTGCCTCAGAGATAAGTCCTTCGCCAAGTCGCCGGGCAAGCGCCGCCTTGACGGGCCCATCGAAGAAGACCCACACATGCGCGCCATTGCCCGAGCGCGAGCGCTCAACCGCAGGCGACAGCCCGTGTCTTCGGCAGACATCGCGATAGGCGGAGGCAGCTTCCTGCCAGCCAGGACCGTCAAAGTCAGCCGCAAGCAGGTAGCAGATATCCCCGTCAACCACGTAGATGCCCACCGCGCAAATGCGACCACGTCCCTTTCGGCGCCCCAGGCAATGGTCCCTCACGACCTCGCTCGTCAGAGGGTCGTAGTCTGGATGATCGCAGTCGGCACACTTCGCCTTGCGATCGAGGAGCTTCGGACAAGCGCCTTGGACCCATCGCAGTCGACAGCGCGGCCCATAGCCCAACTTTCCCTCCTTGGATCCTTTCTTCTCATAACCTTCCGCATACACGTCGCTGCGGCCGCGGAAAAGCGACATGACGAAGGCAATCTTCTCGTCAAGCGAGCTTCGCTGCGTAACGGGAGCCCTCTCGGAGGCGATGGTCAAGCCCTCTCCCACGTCGTCGGACGCAGGGCCCGCCGCCTTCCACTCCTCGGCGCTGACATATCTCAGTTCCCCCGTAGCCAAGCGGCAAAGCACGATGTGAGCGCCACCACAAACGTGCTCGACAACGTCTTCAAAGCACAGGGTCTGGCCGTCAATGCAAACCCGCTTCTCAAGCTCGCCCATGCGTCTACCTCAATCGATGCTCAACGACAATCGCGCCCTAGGGTAGCGCAACCGCCAACCTTTCAAAACTGTAAGGTTATGTAAGGTTGCGCGCGCGACAGAGCGCGGCGTCACCCGTAACCTGTATGCCGTCAAGATATGAAGCCTAAAACGAAAGGGGCTAGCCCATGCGGCTACTAGAGGTTAAAAACATCGAGAAGTACTACGGCAAGAAGAGCAGCCTGACCAAGGCCATCGACAACCTCTCGCTCGGCGTCGACGCCGGCGAGTTCGTCGCGATCATGGGGCCGTCCGGCAGCGGCAAGACCACCCTGCTCAACTGCATCTCCACCATCGACACCGTGACGTCGGGCAACATCTACCTCGACGGCAGCGACCTCACCACCCTCAAGGGCACGAAGCTCAGCGACTTCCGCAGCAAGAACCTCGGTTTCATCTTCCAGCACTACAACCTGCTCGACACCCTCACCGCCTACGAGAACATCGCGCTCGCGCTCTCCATCAACCACGTGAACTCCGCCGAGATCGACTCGTCCGTGCGCTCCATCGCCCAGCAGCTGGGCATCACCGAGGTGCTCGAGAAGTACCCCTACCAGATGTCCGGCGGCCAGAAGCAGCGCGTTGCCGCGGCCCGCGCTGTCGTCACCAACCCCAAGATCGTCGTGGCCGACGAGCCCACCGGCGCGCTCGACTCCAAGTCGGCCAGCATGCTGCTCGACCGCATGAACTACCTCAACCGCGAGCTGGGCGCCACCATCCTCATGGTCACCCACGACAGCTACACCGCCAGCTACGCCTCCCGCGTGGTCTTCCTCAAGGACGGCAGGCTCTTCCACGAGATGAATCGCGGCACCGACACCCGCAGGGAGTTCTTCGACAAGATCATGCAGGTCGTCACCATGCTGGGAGGTGAGCTGAGCGATGCTCGCTAAGCTCTCGCTGCGCAACATCAGACACAGTCTGCGTGACTACGCAGTCTACTTCTTCACCCTCATCATCGGCGTCACGATCTTCTACACCTTCAACGCCATCGACACTCAGACGTCCATGCTCGCTTCAAGTGCGGCGAGCAGCTCCTCATTTGACCTACTCAACAACGCGCTCGGCGCCGTCAGCGTGTTCGTTTCGGTCGTTCTTGGCCTGCTCATCGTCTACGCGAGCCGCTTCCTCATGAAGCGTCGCAACAAGGAGTTCGCCCTCTACCTGCTGCTCGGTATGAAGAAGCGCGCGGTCTCCACCCTGCTTCTGCTCGAGACCCTGCTCATCGGCATCGGATCGCTCGGAGTGGGGCTGCTGCTTGGCTGCTTCCTCTCGCAGCTCATGAGCGCGCTCGTGGCCAACCTCTTCGGCGCGGACATGTCCACTTACCGCTTCGTCATCTCATTCACGGCCATCGCCAAGACCATCTGGCACTTCGCCTTCATGTACCTCGTCGTGATCTTGCTGAACACCCGCTCGGTAGGCCGCATGCAGCTCATCGACCTGATGAACTCCGGCGACGAGTCCGAGCCGATCAAGCTCAAGAACCCCATCCTGTGCATCATCGTCTTCATCATCGCCGCGGCCATCCTGGGCATCGCCTACTACGTCACCTCAAATGTAGCGATGCTCAACAGTGCCTCGGCAATCGGCATCTGCATCATGATGGGCTGCGTCGGAACCTTCCTCCTCTTCTGGTCGATCTCCGGCATGCTCATGCGTGTCCTCCAGCGCATGAAGCCCCTCTACTTCAAGGACCTCAACTGCTTCACCTTCCGCCAGGTCTCGAGCAAGATCAACACCGTCGTCTTCTCCATGTCCTGCATCTGTATCATGCTTTTCTTCACCATCTGCACGCTGTCGAGCGCCTTCAGTCTTCGCAACGACCTGTATGGATGCATGCCCGAAGACATCAGCATGACCTATGGCTCCACCTACTCAGCAGGGACGCCCATGCCAATCACGCTCCCGGAGCTCTATACCAAGCACGGTCAGGACGTGACCGAGCACCTCAGCAGCTATTCGGAGTGCCCCATGTATGACGGTAACGAGGCCCACATTGATACCGACGCAGCCGAGAAGAACGGCGTGGGCTCCCTCGAGCTCAGCTACCTCTCGTCATGGTTCCCCAGCATCGTGAGCCTCAGCGATTACAACGCGCTCCGCCAGTTCTATGGCGAAAGCCCGCTCGAACTTGGCGACGACGAGTGGGTCTACGTCTGCGGCGACCCGAAC
>CAJOKK010000079.1 GCA_905235165.1 uncultured Atopobiaceae bacterium
GGTCGCGCCGTAAAAGATCCAACTCGGATGCTTCAAGGAAAGGCTCTTCACAATTCGACGCGTCTGCTCACAAGGCGAGAGCTTTTCCCAATCCTCTTTTAGGGCAAAGAGCCCTCCCCAAGGTTGAGCGATATAGCCATCGCTGACATGTCGGTACAGAAGCCTTTGCAGGTTACCGTCCCCCGCAAAGACGCAGCGCCCTTCCGAAGAGGCCCGCTCAAAAAGGTCCTTGATGCTTTCTTGCGTTGCATTAAACATGGTCTGCCTCCCATCTCCTGGAAGGACAGAATACAAATCCAAGCTGGCAGTAAACTTGCATCGAGCTGCACGAATGCTGGCAGCAAGCTGCAAGCTGCAAAGCGCAACATTTTCTCCAGGCAGGGGCAGGTCAGGAGGACGCGTTGCGTTTGGGCGGATTAAAACGAGTCGTACTTGGGATTTGACATCTCCGCAGAGCGTTCACGAAAGCCGTCCGTGATAAAGGAGAAGAACCCCCTGCCCGTAGAGAATACGAGGCAAGGGGTCCTTATCGAAGGCAGAAAACCCGTGCGTCTTCTCGCGCCCTATCGATCGGCAAGCTCTTCTCCCATGAGCAGGCCCATTACCGACGACATCATAAGGCCGCGCGTCCAACCCGAGCTATCGCCCAGGCAGTGCAGGTGGCAGACGTTAGTGTCAAGATGCTCGTCCATGCTCACGCGGTTGCTGTAGAACTTGAGCTCGGGAGCATACAGCAGGGTCTCCTCGGCAGCAAAGCCGGGAACAACGTGGTCAACGAGCTTGATGAACTCAACGATGTTGGTCATCGCACGATACGGCATGGCACTGGTGATGTCACCCGGCTCCGCATCGGGCAGGGTCGGCACCACATTGGAGCGGCTCAGCTCGCTCGGCCAGGTGCGCTTGCCGTCAAGGATGTCACCAAAGCGCTGTACGAGAATATGGCCCGCACCCAGCATGTTGACCAGCTGGCCAACCTGCTGCGAGTAAGCAATGGGGCGGTCAAAGGGCTCGCGGAAGTGCTGGGTCGAGAGCACGGCCAGGTTGGTGTTGGAGCTCTTGCGATCCTTATAGCTGTGGCCATTGACCACAGCGAGGTCGTTGTCGTAGTTCTCCTGGCTCACGAAACCGCCGGGGTTCTGGCAGAAGGTGCGGACCTTGTCGCGGAAGGGGTTGGGATAGCCCACGAGCTTGCTCTCGTAGAGCACGTTGTTAACGTCCTCCATGATCTCGTTGCGCACCTCAACGCGCACGCCCAGGTCCATCGGACCACTCTCGTGCTTGATCTCGTGGCGCTGGCAGAGACCGTCGAGCCAAGCAGCGCCACGGCGGCCGGTGGCCACCACGACCTCAGAGGCCTTGACCTCAAAGCTGTCGGACGAAGCGCCCGCCGAGCAGTCACGCAGCACCGCGCCAACGCAGGCCTTGCCGCCCTCCTTCTCCTCCATCAGCAGGTCGAGGCAGTCGTGCTCATAGAGCATGGTCACGCCCGAATCGACCAGGAACTGCTCGATGGCGCCGTAGATCTCTTGGGAGCGCTCGGTGCCCAGATGGCGGATGGGACAATCAACGAGCTTGAGGCCAGCCTTGATGGCACGGCGGCGAATCTGGGCAACGGCCTCGGGATTCTCTACGCCCTCAACGTGTGTGTCGGCACCAAAGCGAAGGTAGATGTCATCGCAGCGGCCGATGGTCTTCTGCACGAGGTCGGCACCAATCAGCTCGGGCAGGTCTCCACCCACCTCCCAGCTCAGCGACAGCTTGCCATCAGAGAAGGCGCCCGCTCCGCTGAAGCCCGTCGTGATGCGGCAGGGGTTGCAGCCGATGCAGTGGCCCACCTTCTCCTTGGGGCAACTGCGACGCACGATGGAGAGGCCACGATCGACCATCGTGATGTGGCGCTTGTCTCCCTTATAGATAAGGCCGAGCGCCGTGAAGATGCCGGCGGGGCCCATGCCGACAATGAGGATATCCGTATTCATACTTGCTCCTTTCAAACCGGTTCATGCTAGCAGAAAGGCGTTCCTTTTGCAGAAAATGAACAAGTGCCTTGCCGCAGGTCATCCGAAGGCAAAGGCTAGCTAGGCCCGCATCGGTTCTGGCGAGAAGCCCTCGAAGATCGAGACCGCATCAGAGAGGTCTGCCCGATGGAGGTCGTCACGATTGCCAACCGTCCAATACACGCGCCAGGCACCCAGAGGTCCGCAGGCGAGAAGAACCGCCGGGTGGTGGCGATGCTCAAAGCGATAGGCCACGAAGTCCGGCCTGCCCACGACGTTAGAGACGAGCGCCGCCCCCAGGCTTGCCCGCACGAACCCCAGATCGGAGCCCTCATCGCGCCTGAAGTGCTCGGATAGCTGCCCGCGAATCACGTCGCGACGGTTGCGGCGCAGCCACAGCAAAACGCGAGGGTCAAAGCTCTCCACGCAATACGGAACCTCATGGGCATCAAGCAGGGCCATGGTCTTCTCGCAAAGCTCGGCATAGTTGTTCTTCGCCGTCTTCAGCTCGACCACCAGGGGCGGGCACGTTCCCTCGCCAGCCTCGTAGAGCTCAAGCACGTCGGCAAAGAGCGGAATGCGTTCCTCGCTCCCAAACAGCCGGAGCTGCTGAAGCTGCTCGACCGTCAGACACTCGACCTGGCCCTCGACGCCGCAGGCGCGCTCGAGCTTCGAGTCGTGAATCACCACCGGAACACCGTCAGCGCTCAGGTGGACGTCAAGCTCGGAGCCGTATCCCAAATCACGAGCCCGCCTGAAGGCGGCGAGCGAGTTCTCGGGCGCCGGCGAATCGTTGTCGTGCAGCCCGCGATGCGCATAGCGATAGACCGAGAGCGCCTCCCAGCGCTGGCGAAGCCTCGCGTTTCGATGGCGCGGCGCGATGAGTGCGCAAGCGGCTGCGGCAACTCCAACAGAGCCTGCCACCGTAGCCGCACTGACCTTCAGAGCCGTCTTCCCCTTGCTCATGATGGCCTCACCCCTCTCCTTACAGGGCCATCATACGCCCCATCTACCAGCAGGTCTTCATGCGAAGCCGTCAGCGGGCGTCGTATCGGGGCGCACGGGGCCTCGGCTTAACAGGCTCTCGACATGCGTTTGTTACACTGACCCCCACCAGCAACGAAACCCTCAGTCAGGAGACGCTCACAGCATGGATGAAAACACTCAGACACACGAGGAGCACCTGCGATCGCTCTTTCTCGAGACCGCCCTGACGCGGCTCTTCATCATCGCGGCGGCACCCGGCGCGGTGTCCATGCTCGCCTCGGCCGTCTTCGACCTTGTTGACGGCATCATCGTCGGCCGCTTCCTCGGCCCCACGTCCTTCGCCGCCATCAACATCGCCATGCCCTTCGTTATCCTCGTCTTCGCCGTCGGCGACCTCATGGGCGTGGGTTCGTCGGTGCCCATCGCCATCGCCCTGGGAGCTGGCAAAAAGGAGGAGGCGAACAACATCTTCACCTGCACCGTCTTGGGCATCTTCTTGCTCGGGGCATTGCTCGGCGCCGGTTTTTGGGTCTTCGCCCCCGCCATCATGACCGCCATGGGGGCCACGGGCACGCTCGCGGACCAAGGCGTGACCTTCCTGCGCGTCTACGCCCTCGCGGCACCGTTGAGCTCCATGATGTTCGCCGTCGACAATTTCCTGCGCAACTGCGGTCGCATCAGGGAGAGTCTGCTGCTCAATCTCCTCATGGCCACCCTCGGAGGCGTCCTCGAATTCATCCTCGTGGGACACGTCAAGCTCGGCGTGGCAGGAGCCGCCCTGGGATACTCATTCGCCATGAGCGCCTGCGCCCTCATCGGCCTGGCACCCTTCGCGCTCGGCCGCTACCAGCTGCGCTTCGTGCGTCCCCGCCCAACCGTCGCCCTCACACGGGAAGTCTTCACGGCCGGCATGCCCACCTTCCTCAACAACGTGGCGGGGCGCGCGACCATGGTCTTGCTCGAGCACGCCCTACTCAGGCTGGGCGGCGCCGATGCGGTCGCCGTCTACGGCGTGCTGATCTATTCGGCATGTCTGGTGTTTCCGCTCATCATGGGCACTTGCGACGCCCTGCAACCCGCCATCGGCTACAACTTGGGCGCAGGCCACACCGACCGCGTGGTCAAGCTGGAGAAGCGCGTCCTTGCTGCCTGCGCTGCCGCCTCCATCTCCTTCGTGCCGCTCACGACGATCTTCTCGAAAGAAATCACGCTGCTGTTCATGCCTGATGCCTCGCAAAACCTCATCGAGATGGCCCTGCGTGCTTTCCCGCTTTACTCCGCGGCCTACCTGATTCGCTGGATACCGCTCTGCACCCAAGCCTTCTTCACGGCCCTCAAACGCCCCAAGCCTGCCTCGACCCTATCGCTCTTCAACGTTTTGATCGCGCCCGTCATCTGTCTCGTCGCCCTGCTGCCGCTCGGCCTCGACGGCGTATGGCTCAACACCGTCGCTTCCACCTTCGCATCATCGATCCTCGCCATCGTGATGCTCCTGCGCCTACGCTCAGAGCTGAGGGCCTCTTAGCACACGAAGCGGGCCGCCCGTCTCGAGACGAACGGCCCGCTTCGACTCATGCGATCAACGAAGACAAGAGCGAGCTTCGGAAGCTCCCTTGGACTTACCGACAAGTCCAGGAGTCAAATCCTAAGTGGAAGGCACCAGAGCCAATCGGAAGGAGTCTATTCCGAATCAGTGGGAAGCAGCGTTTCAGGGGTGTCGGACTGCATCAAGCCAACGAAGAGTTCTTTGGGGTTAAGGGGAGCCATAAGGTAAATTCCACCAGTAACCTGTGCAAGCATTTCGTCACTCAGCTCGAAAACCTCATCTTCCAAATCGTCCTTCTTCACTTCGTGCTCCCCTCTCGTGCATTGCACCTAAGCCAAGATGCTCCAGAGGCATTTCTGAAGCCGTTTCAGGCTACCGTTACTTCCCGCTTTACCTTGGTAAAGCTCATCGTGAACGGTAGATTTATACTGGCAAGCGGTATCTCAAAGCAAAGGCGTCGGAAGCATCGATGCCCCAGTCACCTGTGGACTTATCCCAGCAAATAGGCGCGAAGCGAGGCTACGTCACCGTCAAAGTGCCGGGCCTGCATGCCCACGCGGCGCGCACCCTCAACGTTGAGGGGCGTGTCATCGATAAAGATCGACTCCTTGGCAACGAGCCCAAAACGCCCAAGCAAAAGGCCATAGATGGCAGGGTCGGGCTTCATCAGGCGCTCCCTATACGAGACCACCATGCCGTCAAACAGCTCGTAGCTCGGCAGGTCAACCTTGTACTGCTCGAAGGTCTCCCCCGCATTGGAGAGAAGGTAAACCCCAAAGCCCTGACGCTTGAGGTCGGCGATAAGCTCAGCGGTCCCCTCGATGACCGTGCGCCTATCAAACCAATGGAAGATCAGCTCATCGACCTTCTCACCCAGGCGCTCCGGCAGTCGCTGCTTCGCAGCCCAGGCAATGGTCTCGGTGCTCACAACTCCGGCATCGCCGAGCGCCCACTCCCTCGACTCAAAGACCTCGCGCGCAAGCAGCTCGGCATCTTCCTCGCTATCGACCACGCGGCGGGCATAGGTCATGGGCTCCCATTTGAACAGGACGCCACCCATATCGAACACGACATTGCGCAAAGACTCCGACGGCTCCCTCATCTCCAAAGCTCCTCTCTTGGCCTAGGCATTGGGGCGAACACAGCGCCCCTCGGTTACCAGCATATCAACTGCGAGGTCATGCGAGTCGATGGCCTTGAGCGCCGCGAGGTCATCCACCATCTGGCACTCGCGACAAAGCCCGACGGAGTGGCCCGCGAAACGCGCAAGGAAGGTGTCGTAGAAGCCGCCGCCGTAGCCAAGGCGAAAGCCCCGCTCGTCAAAGGCAAGACCGGGGACAAGCGCAAGCGCATCCCTCTTGCAGGACGAGCCGACTGGCAGCTCAGCGCCCTCGTCCGCTGGGGGCTCCTCCACGCCAAGTGGGCTTCTCACCAGCGAGTCCAATGAGGTCACGCAGTACCAGCGCATCTCGCGCGAATGGGGCACGCAGCGCGGCAGGGCAACCAGCTTGCCCCTGTCCCAAGCGGCCTGGATGATGCCCCGCGTGCGAACCTCAGAACCAAAGTCGAGGTAGGTCAGCAGAAGCTCGCAGGTCTGGAACTCGGGCAGGGAGAGCAGCCGTTGCTCAATCTTGGCGTCAATGCACAAGCGCTGCTCCTGGCCCAGACTTTTGCGAAGGGCGCGAAGGCGGTTGCGCTGCTCGCGCTTACATTGATCGGTTTCGCTGCTCATACCCATGCCCGCATTCAAAAGGCGACGGATCAAAGCCCCGCGATTCGCAGGCAAGCGCTCGCGAGCGAACCGCCGGGCCCGAGGTCTTTAGTCGTAGCGCTCGTCGAAGACGCGCTTGGTCTTCTTCTCGCTGCGCGGCAGCATGCCCAGCTCCACGATCTTCACGAGCGGCGTGAAGCCGATCTTGGCACGCACGCGGGCGGCCACGGTGTCGGACATGTCGGCCCAGTCCACCGAGCCGTTGGTCTCCACGTAGATGCGCATGGTGTCGCGGCCGTCGAGGTGCGAGAGGCGGATCTGGTACTCGCTCGAGAGCTCGGGGAAGGTGGCGAGCACCTCCTCGATCTGGGCCGGGAAGACGTTGACGCCGTGGATCTTCATCATGTCGTCGGAGCGGCCGGTGATCGTGTCGATGCGCGGGTGCTCGTTGTGGCCGCAGGCGCAGTCGCCCGGGATGATGCGCGAGAGGTCGTGCGTACGGAAGCGGATGAGCGGCGCACCCTCCTTGACCAGCGTGGTGAGGACGATCTCGCCCCACTCGCCGTCGGGCAGGACCTCGCCCGTCTCGGGATTGATGATCTCGAGGTAGACGTAGTCGCTCCACACGTGCATGCCATGGCTATGCTGGCAGCTGATGCCGATGCCGGGGCCGTAGACCTCGGTCAGGCCGTAGATGTCGTAGTACTCGACGCCGAGCGCGTCGCAGATGCGCTGGCGGATCTTGTCACCCGCACGCTCGGAGCCCGTGATGAGCTTCTTGAGGCAGATCTGGTCCTTGAGGCCGCGCTTCTCGACTTCCTCGGCGATGAGCAGGGCATAACTCGCCGTGGCACAGAAGACCGTGGACTGCATGTCGACCATGAACTGCAGCTGCTTCTCGGTGTT
>CAJOKK010000080.1 GCA_905235165.1 uncultured Atopobiaceae bacterium
AGCGACGAACGCCCTTGTCGCAGCGTTTGCGCAGGCCTCCCGGCCACCTCGGCGTCCCCGCTCATGCACGGTTATCCGCCCAGGTAGGCCTTTCGCACGTCGTCATCATGCAGCAGGTCGGCACCGGTACCCGTCTTGATTACCTTGCCGATCTCGAGCACGTAGGCACGATCGGCGATGGAGAGCGCCTTGTTCGCGTTCTGCTCAACCAGAAGCACCGTCGTGCCGGCGGCGTTCACGTTCTGGATGATGGAGAAGAGCTCGTCAACCATGAGCGGAGCGAGGCCCATGGAGGGCTCGTCGAGCATCAGGAGCTTGGGGCGACCCATGAGCGCGCGACCCATGGCGAGCATCTGCTGCTCGCCGCCAGAGAGGGTGCCCGAAATCTGGCTACGACGCTCCTTCAGGCGCGGGAAGCTCTGGTAGATCTGCTCGATCGTCTCCTGGTTCTCGGCATCGGTGCGCGTGTAGCCGCCCATCTCGAGGTTCTCGGCAACGGTCATCTCCGTGAAGACGCGCCTGCCCTCGGGGCAAAGCGCGAGGCCACGACCAATCATGTGATGGGCGCTCACGCCAACCAGCGAATCCCCGTCAAAATCAATCGAACCAGCGACGGGCGCAAGAAGGCCCGCGATCGTGTTCAGGGTGGTCGTCTTGCCCGCACCGTTGGCGCCGATGAGCGTCACGATCTCGCCCTCATTGACCTCGAAGGAGATGCCGCGGACGGCCTTGATGGCACCATAGGAGACCTGCAGGTCACTAACGCTGAGCAAGGCCATGCTAGTCCTCCTCCTGCTTGCCCAGGTATGCCTCGATGACCTGGGGGTTTTCCTGAATCTGAGACGGGGTGCCCTTGGCGATGATCTTGCCGAAGTTCAGCACCGCAATACCCTCGCAAACGCCCATGACAAGGTTCATGTCGTGCTCGATGAGCAGAATCGCAATCTGGAAGTCGTTGCGAATCTTCAGGATGTGCTGCATGAGCTCCTCCGTCTCGGAGGGGTTCATGCCGGCAGCCGGCTCGTCAAGCAACAGGACCTTGGGATTGGTGGCAAGCGCACGCACGATCTCAAGGCGACGCTGGTCACCGTAGGGCAAAGAGCCGGCCGGAACGTTCGCTTGGTCAGCCATGTGGAAGATGTCGAGAAGCTCGAGGGCACGCTCATGAAACTCGCGCTCGCTTCTCCAGTGCTTCGGCAGGCGGAAGATGCCGCTCAGCACACCGCTCTGTATCTGGGTGTGCAGGCCAATCTTGACGTTGTCCTCCACGGAGAGCGAGTCAAAGAGGCGGATGTTCTGGAAGGTGCGCGCAATGCCCTCACGACAGACGCGATCGCAGGACATGCCCGCCGTATCAACCTTGTCCAACAGGATGGAGCCGCGCGTAGGCTTGTAGACGTTGGTGAGCAGGTTGAAGAAGGTCGTCTTGCCCGCGCCATTCGGCCCGATGAGGCCGGCGATCTCGGTCTTGCCGATGGCAAGGTTCACGTCGTCAACCGCCTTGAGGCCGCCGAACTCGACGCTGAGGTTGCGGCACTCGAGGGCCACGCGACCGCGGTCGCGCTCGGGAATGATCTCGTCCACGATGACGGGCACCATCTTGGTCTCCTGCCGCTGGTCGGCAGTGACCGTTTTCTCGAGCCTATTCACCCGAGACACCTCCCCTCTCGTCTTGGCCTTGCCTCTTGGCGGAGAACTTCTCGCGAATCTTGCGACGCCACTCAACCAGGCGCGTGTCGTAGGTCAGGTTCATGGCACCAATGAGCACCAGGGCGTAGATGAGCATGCGGAAGTCGCCGATGAAGCGCAGGCGCTCGGGAAGGATGGTGAGCACGGCGGCAGAGATGACACCGCCACGAATGTTGCCCATGCCACCGAGCACCACGAGGACGAGGATGAGGATCGAGGTGTTGAAGTCGAACTTCTTAGGCATGACGGAGCTGTAGTTCATCGCATAGAGCGCACCGGCCATTCCCGCAAGGGCGGCGGCGATCACGAAGGCCATGAGGCGGTACTTGGTCACGTTGATGCCCACGCTCTGCGCCGCGATGCGGTTGTCACGCACGGCCATGATGGCACGGCCCGAACGGCTGTTGATGAGGTTGAGCACCACGAAGAGGGTGAACATGATGAGCAGGTAGCCCGCGAAGAAGGACGAGAGGTGCGGGATGCCCGAGGCGCCCTGCGGCCCGTTGATGAGCACCCTTCCCCCATCGGTCAGACCCAGCGCCATGGCGCTCTTCATGGAGAAGTGCAGGCCGTACTTGTCTACGCCCAGCCAGAAGTTGTTGAGCAGGTTCTTGATGATCTCGCCGAAGGCAAGGGTGACGATGGCAAGGTAATCGCCCTGCAGACGCATGACCGGCCATCCGATGAGGATGCCGGCAACGCTGGCGGTGGCAGCTGCCGAGGCAAGGCCGATAAGCATCCTCACGACGTCATTGGTGCCGCTTCCCAGAAGCTGGACGACGACGATGCCCGTAAAGGCGCCGATGCTCATGAATCCCGCATGGCCAAGGGACAGCTCGCCCGAGACGCCCACCACGAGGTTGAGCGAGGTCGCGAGGCAGATGTAGGCGCAAATGGGCACCAGCAGGCCCATCAGCGAGTAAGAGGCGCTGCCCGTCTCGATGAGCAGGTCCATGATGATGAAGGCAGCGGTAACCAGACCATAGGTGATGAGGTTGGAACGCGTCGCCTTGCTCAAATGCCTGACTTTTTCCATGGGCTACACCTTCTCCGTGGTGGTATGGCCCAAAAGGCCCGAAGGCTTGATGAGCAGAACGACGATAAGGACGGCGAAGACGATGGCGTCGGCAAGCTCGGTGCCGATGTAGGCCTTCGCGAAGATCTCGATGATGCCCAGAAGCACGCCACCGAGGGCCGCACCCGGAATCGAGCCGATTCCACCCAGCACGGCGGCCGTGAAGGCCTTGATGCCAGGCATGGCGCCCGTGGTGGGCATAAGCGTGGGATAGGCAGAGCACAGAAGCACGCCCGCGATCGCGGCAAGGCCCGAACCTATGGCGAAGACCATGGAGATGGTCATGTCGACGTTGATACCCATGAGCTGCGCCGCGCCCTTGTCCTCAGAGCAGGCACGCATGGCCTTGCCCAGCTTGGTCCGCGAGGTGAAGTAGGTAAGGCCCAGCATGACGAAAATGCAGGTAAGCACGGTAACGATGGTGATGGCCTGGATGCGCAGCTCGCCACCAAAGAGCTCGACCGACGGAAGGTCCTCCACCACCGAGGGGAAGACCTTGGGGTCCGACTTCATGATGATGAGCGCCGTGTTCTGCAGGAGGTAGGACACGCCGATAGCCGTGATGAGCACCGAAAGCGAAGGTGCGTTGCGCAGGGGCTTGTAGGCAAAGTGCTCGATGAGGATGCCCAAGACCGTACAGCCCGCAACAGAGAGCAAGATGCTGAGCAGAGGCGAAAGGCCCAGGTAGCTCATTGAGCAGTAGCAAATGTACGCACCAACCATGATGACGTCACCATGGGCGAAGTTAAGCATCTTCGCAATGCCGTAGACCATGGTGTAGCCTAACGCGATGATCGCGTAGACGCTCCCCAGGCTGATGCCGTTGATAAGGTTCGTGAGAAAACCCATGGTCACCTCCTTGTCCATCCTTGCGCGGGATATTCCGCGCCATCCTTCAGCTTTGCCGCCCTCTGCGGCCCCTTTGTCATGTTCTTGGTGTATAGCAAGTGTCGAGCAGGGCTACATAGCCTCGTAGACACCATTTTTAATGATCATGCCCTTGGGAGACTTGTCGACCTCGCCGGTCTCAAGCCAGCGGGCGTCTCCGGTAAGGCCCTTCACCACGAAGTCCGGCTGGATGAAGGTCTCGGAAAGACGCTCGCAGATCTCGGGGGCGGGCATCTCGGGAGTGACGCCCGAAACCTCGATTGCCTGAACGATAGCCATCACGCAGTCGTAGCCATCGGCCGCGAACTGGCTAGGAAGCTCCTGGGAACCCGTAAGCTCCTTGTAGGCCTGGACGAAGCGCTGGGTACGCTCGTCATGGGCCGTCGCGACGAAGGGCGTAAGCAGCATGACGCCCTCGGCCACCGACTTGTCAAAGCCTTCGAGCGACAGGATGCCGTCCATGCCGTCGACGCCGAAGAACTTCGGCTGATAGCCCATGGCGTCAGCCTGCTGCAAGATGATCGAGGCCGGCGTGTAGTAAACGGGAAGGAAGATAAGGTCGGCACCCTCGCTCTTGGCGGCATTGAGCTGCACCGTAAAGTCGTTTGCCGAGTCATCCGTAAAGGTGGACTCCGAAACGATGTTGAGGCCCAGCTCCTCGGCCTTGGCCTGGAAGTTGTTGAAGATGCCCGTTGAGTAGGCGTCCGCGTTGTTGTAGATAACCGCGACCTTGTCGGCGAGCTTTTGCTCGGCGATATAGGACGCCGAGGCGGTTCCCTGGTTGGGGTCGGTGAAGCAGATCTGGAAGACGTTGTGCTTCGCCGGCTCGTTCGAGCCCTCAACGCCGCCGATGACGTCAATAGAGGATGCGGAGGGCGTGACCTGGAAGACCCCGTCGGCGTTCGTCTCGTCGGTGACGGCAACGCAAGGGCCGGTGGTCGTCGTTCCCACCAAGGCCTTCAAGCCCCAGTCCTTGAGGTTGTTATAGGCGTTGACGGCCTTCTCGGGATCATGCTCGTCATCTTGGAAGTTGAGCTCGAGCTTGAGCCTGCCCGAATCGTTAACCTCCTTGACGGCAACAAGGGCACCGTCACGATTGGCGGTACCGTAGATGGCAGCAGGCCCGGTAAGCGGGGCAATGCCGCCAATCCTGAAGACTCCATTCACCTTCTGGGGATCCGTGGGACCGGTATAGGGCCGGCGTTCCATGCTGCCGCATCCCCCCAACAGGGTAGAGACGCCAAGGGTTCCGGCAAGCTGCAGGAAGCCGCGACGCGACATTCGCGTCAAGTCCATGGGTCACCCCTCCCTTCCATAGCACACAATCATTCCGAACTACGATAGGTGCCAAGTGATGGAAGGGGCCGAAATTGAAAGTAAGGTTTTCAGCGACGAAACAACAACTGCATCACAAATTCATGAGATGCGCACTTCTGCGTATGCTAGAGGACGGTACGGCTAGGCGTCACGAGCTGGTGTGGCAAAGTGCTTAGGGCGATGAGTGTCTTCCTTCTTCGTGTCGCGCTGACCTCCCTGGATGACGGTCAGGAAGCCCTTCGCCCCCTTCTTCTTGCCGGCAGCCTTGCGGGCGTCACGCTTGGAAATCTGCGAGATCTCATCGTCGAGAAGATAGTTGACGTAAGACTCGGAATCCACCACCTCGGGATGGTTCGTGTGAACCCTGAAAGGGATGAAGTTGGTGGGCCCCTCAATGCCATAGGGCTCGTCGATCGTCTCGATCGTGCCAACCTCGTCGTTAAAGACGGGGCTCGGCTTGCCTCCCATGGTGGTCAGGCGATCATCCATGGCCTGAAGCGCCGACTCCCAGAGCGCATCCTGCTCAAGGTCGGCAGCACTACGATGCTCGGGATACACGCCGACATCGATCTCGTTGACCTTCTTGGAGATGTATTCGGCACGGTTCGCGAACATCTCCGCCTTCTCGCTCACCTCAGCGGGAGTTGCGGAGATACGTGCGGCATCACGGGCACGTGAGCGCTGCTCCATAAGGTCTGCCTGCGAGTCGCTTGCACGGTAGAAGCTCGTCGGGGTCAGTCCCTCGGCGCTCTTATTGAGATCGGACACGGCGTTGCGTGGCGCTTCGTTGGCAACCGCGACATCCTCGTCAGGACGGACGGCAGAATCGAAGGCCAGGTTCCACCAGAAGGTACCGACGTCACCAACCGATCCGTCAGCACGCTCGATAACGGGAAGGCCGTCAAAGGGGTCGGGACCCAGACGCTCCGCCAAGATGCTGGCAACGCCGGCACGACGCACCGCAGCACGCTCGTTGAAGTGCTTGCGCCTGACGTAGCTATCCGCGATGTCGTCGTACTCGCTCCGCTCGTAGGGAACGTACAGGGGCTTGTAGCCCTGAGCTCCCATGGAAAGGGACGAAAGGGACGAATCGAGCCAAGAGGCGTCTTCAAAGGGCTCGACGCGCGGCTCAATGATGTCCTGCACGCGTATGACGCCAGACGACTCCCAATCGCGCGAGGCCATATGACGTCCTGCGGCACGAGCGCCAGCAGGGCGGGCAGGCCTGGATGTCGAGGCCAGCTCTTCCTCATAGTCTTGGTAGAGGCCGTCGGCAACCTCGCCGAAGGTCGTCATCAGTCGCCTCACCGCAGGCTCTTGCGGAGTCTTCCTCCGGTGGCTATCACGCACCACGCCAACCGTGATATGGATGGCCGTAGAAAGCGCGAAGCCGGCAACAACCCCAAGGCCAAACTGGACGTAGGAAACATCCATGTGTGAAAGGAGTTCGCTGACTGGGCGCTGAATATCGAGTTTGGAAAAATCGAAGTAAAGCTGATCGATGTCGGGAAGGTTCAAGGTGGGGAAACCAAAGTTGGGGAATCCAACAGTCATGCCAAGCAGGCCTGCGAACACGGCAGGGTGATGCCTGTTTTCCGTCATACTCCCACACCTCCCGAGCACCAACTCGAACCGCGGCAAAGAATCTCGACAGAAACAGCCTGCTACCCGCTCATACAGTATCTACCGGCATGAGAAGAAGCCACCAAGAAAGCAACGGCTTGCTACTTTTGAGATACGTGTGCCGCCCAACCATCCAAAGTGTGACATAGCAAAACACTATGACGTGAAAAATATACCCGTTCATCGCGAAGGTATGCAAGATAAATTCTGCACTTTTGCAAAGGGACGAACAAGAAGCAGACAATTCAAGCCGAAGTCCCGTACGCTCGGCTGCCCTCACGGGCTAGCGGG
>CAJOKK010000081.1 GCA_905235165.1 uncultured Atopobiaceae bacterium
TACTCAGACTTCGTGAAGGTCATACCCGAGGCTGCGGCCTTATCAACCTTGTTGCCTGTAGCGATGCCGAAGTAATCAGCCTCCACGACATGCGCAGCATCTGCCGGTGACACCGTGAACGCACCCTTCGCAACAATGTTTGCGGTGGTCTTGTGGTCTCCGATGTTGAAGCAGATTTCCTGACGAGAACACTCGCCAGCCCAAGCCGCGTTCATCGCATTGGGCACACCTTCCTCGTCATAGCTCGCAATGATAAACACCGACTGCGGAAACAGCTCAGCAACGCCGCCTAGGTTCTTGAATGCCATAAGCGTCACCCTTTCAGACTCCTCTTGTCATCAATACGCGCAGGTTGGTGCCTATATCAACCCTCGTAAAAATAGTAGCACCAACATCAATGTTCGAACGGTAGGGGAATGAGTCAAATAGGTCTACGGTAACTGACTCATCAATAATTTAATGAGTCAAAAAGGTCTACGGTAAGTGACTCATTTTTGAGTTCAAGTTAAGGTTTACTTTCGCTTGAGGCTTACTTGAGGCGAAAGTCGATGTAACCTTCAAGTCTCCGCTTGTACCTCTGGGCGAGATTTACCCTTTTATTCCTGCCCATACATCGGTAGAATGATTGACGCACATTCGAAGCTTTAATGACGCCGCACACGCATAAATACAAACTGGAGCATCCATGGAGTACCTGAAGGTATCGAGCAAGTCCTCGCCCGCATCCGTCGCCGGAGCTATCGCCGGCATGGTGAAGGACGGCGTTCCCGTAAACATCCAGTCTGTTGGCGCCGGTGCCGTCAACCAAGCCATCAAGGCCATCGCCATCGCGCGAGGCTTCCTGATTCCCACGGGCGTCGACATCTCTTGTGCGCCCACCTTCGCGGACATCGACATCTCGGGGGAGAGCCGCACGGCCATCCGCATCGCCGTCTATGTGCACCGGCTCGCTCCCCAGACCAGCACGGCCTCCTCTCCCGAGGACGGCACGGAGGAGCACGCATAGTACATGGCACGAGTGAGTGAGTTGGTGGGCCTGACCTACCACATCGTCACCTTCGGGTGTCAGATGAACCAGCACGATTCCGAGCGCGTCTCGGGTCTTCTCGACGACTGTGGTTGCGTCGAGGTTTCTTCCCTAGAGCAAGCAGACATCGCTGTCTTCATGACCTGCTGCGTTCGCGAGAACGCGGACACGCGCCTCTATGGCCAAGCGTCCGCCCTGGTAAGCATGGTTGCGCCCCCATCGGGCCAGCGCACACTCGCCATCGGTGGCTGCATCGCCCAGCGCGATGGCGCCGAGCTGCGCAAGCGCATCCCGAACGTCGACGTCGTCTTTGGCACGAGCGCCCTCTCGAGCCTTCCCCAGCTTCTGGTTGAGGCGCGTGAGAAGAACGGCGGCAAGGAGCCGCTGGTCGACGTCATCGAGGCGGGTCGCGACTTCTCTACCTCGCTTCCGAGCCATCGCGCCCAGGACTTCCACGCCTGGGTGCCCATCATGACGGGCTGCAACAACTTCTGCACCTACTGCATCGTGCCCTACGTGCGCGGTCGCGAGAAGAGCCGCGTGCACGAGCGCGTGGTGGAGGAGTGCGAGAAGCTCGTGGCCGATGGCGTGCGCGAGATCTGCCTGCTAGGCCAAAACGTCAACTCCTACGGCCGCGACCTCTATGGCGAGCCGCGCTTCGCCCAGCTTTTGCGAGCGGTGGGGGAGACGGGCGTTGAGCGCATCCGCTTCACCTCGTCCAATCCCAAGGACCTCTCTGACGAGACGATCGCCGCCATGGCCGAGACACCCGGCGTCATGCCCCAGCTCCACCTGGCGCTGCAGAGCGGCTCGACCCGCATCCTCAAGGCCATGAACCGCAGCTATACGCGCGAGGAGTACCTTGAGCTCGTGCGTCGTCTGAGGGCCGCCATGCCTGACATCGCGCTTTCCACCGACATCATCGTCGGCTTCCCCGGCGAGCAGGAGGAGGACTTCGCCGAGACCCTTTCCATGGTGCGCGAGGTGGGCTTCTCCTCCGCCTATACCTTCATCTACTCCCGCCGCGACGGCACGCCGGCCGCAAAGATCCCCGACGATACGCCACGCGAAGTCATTCAGGAGCGCTTCGACCGCCTGGCCCAGCTCGTGGCCGAGCTTGCGCACGACGCCAACCAGCGCGACCTGGGCACGACCGTCGAGGCCCTGGTGGAAGGTCCCTCCAAGCGTGACTCGCGCATCTTGGTCGGCCACAGCCAGAAGAACCAGACGGTCCACTTCGCGGCTCCCGAAGGGCTCAACGCAGACGACCTCGTGGGCAAGCTCTGCGACGTGAAGGTTGACGAGGCACGTACCTGGTACCTTTCCGGCCAGCTTGTGGGCGACCCTCGATGACCGACCGCCCGCAGGTCGTCGCCATCGTCGGCCCCACCGCCTCCGGCAAGAGCAACCTTGCCGAGCGCGTGGCCGCGCGCCTGCACACCTCGATCGTCTCCGTCGACTCCATGCAGGTCTACCGCGGCATGGACATCGGCACCGCAAAGACCTACCCGACGACCGAAGGCGTCGAGCTCATGATGGTTGACGTCGCCGACGTTGGTGACGACTACTCGGTGAGCCTCTTCCAGCGTGATGCCCGCGCCTGCGTGGACGGCCTTCTCGAGAAGAAACTCCCGGCCGTGCTTTGCGGCGGCACCGGGCTCTACCTCGACTCCGTCATCGATGAGCTTGACTACCCCAGTGGCGACACGCGTGGCTCTGCTCGCCAACGCTACGAGGACATCGCCCGTGAGCAGGGACCCGAGGCCCTCCACGCCTTGCTTCGCGAGCGCGAACCGGCCGCAGCCGAGCTCATCCACCCCAACAACGTCCGCCGCGTGGCCCGTGCCCTCGAGATGCTTGACGAGGGAACGTCCTACGCGGCGCAAAACGCGAAGCTCCAAAGCAACCTCAAGACGCATGAGCCGCACTATCAGACCCAGATCTGGGGTATCACCATGACCCGCGAGCGCCTCTACGCACGCATCGAGCAACGCGTTGACGAGATGTTCGACCGCGGCCTCGTTGAGGAAGTCACCCGCCTTGCCGACAAGGGCTTGCGCGACTCCCTCACCGCGCGCCAGGCCATCGGCTACAAGGAAGTCTTGGACGCGCTCGACGGCATCATCACGCTCGACCAGGCGCGTGAGACCATCAAGGTGCGCACGAGGCGCTATGCCAAGCGCCAGCTCTCCTGGCTTCGCCGCGACGGCCGCACACGTTGGATCGACTTCGACACGATGACGCCCGACGAGGCGCTTGAGCGTATCGTGTCCGCCTACACGGAAGGGCAGTAGATGGGTCGCTTCAAACCGATATCGACCGAACCCACGCCTGAGCGCGCGATTCTCGTTGGTGTGGACACCGGCCGCTCCCCTTGGCCACTCGAGGACTCCCTCGCTGAGCTTGGCCGCCTTGCAGAAACCGACGGTGCCGAGGTGGTGGGCACGCTCACGCAGCGCCTCGACGCGCCGGTGCCGCGCACCTTCATCGGCTCGGGCAAGACGGAGGAGCTCGTACACCTGGTGAACGCCCTCGATGCCGACGTGGTGATCTTCGACGACGAGCTCACGCCCTCGCAGCAGGCCAATCTGGAGAAGGCCGTTCGCGAGCCGCGTAAGGTCATCGACCGCACGGCCCTTATCCTCGACATCTTTGGCAACCACGCCAAGACCCGCGAGGGTCGCCTGCAGGTGCAGCTCGCACAGCTGCAATACCTGCTTCCGCGCCTGCGCGGCATGTGGAGCCACCTCGTGGGCGAGCAGACGCGCGGCGGCATCGGTAGCCGCTTTGGCCAGGGCGAAAGCCAGCTCGAGGTCGACCGCCGCCTCATCAGGGACCGCATCTCCTGGCTTCGCAAGGAGCTGGAGAACCTGGAGAAGCGCCGCGGCGTGCAATCCAAGGCGCGCTGGGACGCGGGCGTCTTTCGCGTGGCGCTCGTGGGCTACACCAATGCCGGCAAGTCCACGCTGCTCAACCGCCTCACGAGCTCCGAGGTCTACGTGAAAGACGAGCTCTTTGCCACCCTTGACCCCACGACGCGAGCCCTTGACCTGGAAGAGGGCCGCAAGATCACGATTACCGACACGGTCGGCTTCATCCAGAAGCTTCCGACGACCCTCGTCGAGGCCTTCAAGTCGACCTTGGCCGAGGTAGTCGCGGCCGACCTCATCCTGCTCGTGGTGGACTCGAGCGACGCCAACGCCGAGCTCGAGATTGACACGGTTCGCCAGGTCCTGAGCGACATCGGCGCCTCCGACAAGCGCTGCGTCCTTGTCTTCAACAAGACCGACCTCTTGGACGAAGACCAGAAACATGCACTGACCTTGGCACATCCCGATGCCGTGCAGATCTCGGCACTTGACGGCAAGGGCCTGCGCGGTCTGCTCTATCGCGTGGCCCAGGAGGCTGCCGACGGCGAGACCACCTGCACCGTGCTCGTACCCTACGACAAGGGCATGCTCATCCGCATGATTCACGAGCGCTGCCAGGTGATCAGCGAGCGCTACGAAGACGGTGGCCTGCTGGCAACGGTGCGAGCCTCGGAGCGCATGCGCATGACTCTCGAGCCCTATCGCGTCGAGTCAGACGAGGAGTAGGGAAGCGGCCAACCTTCGCTTACGGCGGGGGAGTAGGGCGGCACCAATCCCATCAACGGCACTCAGGGGCCAGGAATGCCTACCTTGCGAGCAGCGTGACGACGGCAAGGCAAACGGGCTGGTGTAGCAGGTAGATGCTCAAGGCGTGGCGACCAACCCATTCCAGCGGATCGCAACGCAAGGCATCAAGCCAAGCGGGCAAGCCCTCTTGCCTCCACTGACGCCCACGCGCAGACCCTGCCAGGTAGAGCAGCAGGAAGGGGAGTGTGGGGTAGTAGTCGCTCGACCTAAAGCCCGGAGCGGGAAAGCCAAGCCAGGTGAGAAAGCCGCAGTCGTAAAGCTGGCGGGGGACTGCCGGACCAAGCGAGCAAAGGCCGAATGTTCCACGCGGCACATCAAAGATTGCCAGAAAGACGATAAAGAGCACGATGGCAGGCAAAAGACCGTAGGGTCGAAAGCCCACACGGTCAAGCAGCCAGCAGATGAGCGTGCAGCTGCCCATGCAGTAGATGACGCCGTAAAAGATGGGCACGTCAACGGCCGCGATCACCGTGACAAGCGAGATGAGCGCAGACACCAGGAGGTAGCGTGCCGCTCGCTTGAGGTTGTTCTTGGAATACGCATACATGCAGCCGGCAACAAAAACGAAGGTCCACGATATGGAGTGGCGCCAGAGGTCGCGAATGGGAAAGGCGAACCAATCCATGGGACACACATCGAAGAGCTTGAGGTCGTAGCAAAAGTGAAAGAGCACCATCGATATGACCGCACAGCCACGCAGAAGGTCATAGCAATGCGCACGGCCAGGCTTCTCCGCACGAACCGGAGCACTCGATTCTTGATTTGTCATAGGCCCTTACCTTAGAGGGAGCGAATCAGCGCGGTAACGCGACCGATGATGGAGGCGTCACGAACGTAGATAGGATTCATTGCGTCGTTTTCTGGCTGAAGACGAATCTGGTCCTTCTCGCGATAGAAGGTCTTAACGGTGGCAGACTCGTCGATAAGGGCAACCACGATCTCTCCGTCGTGGGCGTCATGCTGCTCGCGAACGATGACGTAGTCTCCGTCGAAGATGCCGGCGTTGATCATGGACTGACCGCGCACCTTGAGCACAAAGGAGCTGGAGTCGCCCACGATGGACGTGGGAAGCGTGAGCGTGTCTTCTATGTTCTGCTCGGCCAGAATGGGCGAGCCAGCGGCAACGTTGCCCACGACCGGCAGTGTGATGACGTTGGCATTGACATCTTGCGTGACGGGAGCGAGATTCTGCTCGCCCTCATCGCCCACAACCTCAATCGTACGAGGCTTCTTGGAGTCGCGCTTGATAAGGCCGTGCTCCTGCAAGACCTTGAGGTGCATATGCACCGTAGAAGGAGATGCCAGGCCGACGGCGGCACCGATCTCTCGAACCGAAGGAGGAAAGCCACGCTCGTTGGTGTAGGAGCGGATGTAGTCGTAGATGGCCATCTGACGCTTGCTCAAGGTGTCTCTCGACATAATTCCCCCTTCGTTTTCGAACATCGTAGCATGCATGCGAACAAAATGCAAACAATTGTTCCGAATTTTTCTTGACAGCAGCTCATAAGCTCGCATAATAGAGTACAGATGTACGGGTACAAGTGTTCGGTTTTGCGCAAACCCCCTTTTCTGTCTGGTGGCTTTCGTATAACGGTCTCGTACACCAACGAGAGGAGCAGCCATGACCTACCAGCAGCGCATGTTCACCTACGCCACAAACGGAAACCTCGCCCTCAAGCCCAGGCAGACTCAGGGCTTTGAGCTGATCGAAGGCGGCAGGTCCCACGCTGCTTCGCCTGCGCCACAGAGCTTTGCCATGCGGCTTCCCCTCCAGGCGGCCCTGTGCGAAGGCTTCCCCACGCGCGAGCAGGGCGAGGCTACGCACTTTCAGACCGTAGCCTGCTGCGTCGTCATTGCCGCCACCTTTGTACTCATCCTTGCCCTAAGCTTCCTCTTTGACGCCCGCGCCAGCTCAAA